>JAKPTH010000501.1 GCA_029571125.1 bacterium | reverse complement strand
AATGGCGGTGTTGAAGAAAAATTTGCCGCCGTCTTTGAGGTCTAAATGAAGGGGCACCGGAGCGCATGCGGGGCCGGTTCCCATATTGAGATTTATGAATAAAACCAGAGGGGCTGAAACCTGTTTTTTATAAAATTCGGCGCGCGCCTGATCGCCTGATTTAATATAAGCGCGAGCTTTTTCATGCGCGCTATAACGCGGAGTTTGGCGGAATCTGTCATTTCGGGGGAGTTTTTAAGGTAGTTGATTATTTCGGGAGCGCCTTGCCCGCCTTCGAACGGCGATATTTTAAATCCCTTTAACATGGGAACTTCGAGTTTTTCAAAATTGTCGCTTA
Organism: bacterium; assembly: GCA_029571125.1. Lineage (GTDB taxonomy): Bacteria > Muiribacteriota > UBA9980 > UBA9980 > UBA9980 > UBA9980. Next base: position 55,278 of record JAKPTH010000501.1, on the reverse strand, counting down.
CTTCTATCATTACTGGCTTTTTGCTTTTTGGATCCATCATGGGAGCGGCGGAAAAAAATGCGGATTCCGCCTTGAACGGAACGTCCTGATATTGCGGGGCCAGATAGGTTACAAGCTGCGCCGCGCCTGCCGCGCCGCTTAAAAATAAACCGACGGAAAGAATTATTGCCATTGAAAATGATAGTTTGAAAAGGTTTGTCGTACGGGCTTGTTTCATAAGTTACCGCCTTTTTATGTGAAATTTAATCTTACGCATTAATTATACCATACGCATAACTTTTTGTCAAGAGGCGATAATTATTCTTGACAATTGCCCTTAAATTATCTATACTATTTTTACGCGCCTGTGCGCGGATAAAAAAGAAGCGGTTCGCGCGCCTGTTTGGCGCCGGATAAATGCTAAAAAAACCGAGCGGACCGCGGCAAGGAATTATTAAAATGTGCGGTATATGCGGAATATTCGATATGAGCGGGGCGGGCCGTCTTAAAAACGCCGCATGGCGGGTGGAGCGTATGATGGATACGCTTGCCCATAGAGGGCCTGACGGCGCCGGAATATATTCGAGCCCTGACGCCAATTGTATTTTAGGCCACAAAAGACTGGCCATTATAGACGTGGCAGGCGGAAAACAGCCGGCTTCGAATGAAGACGACGATATCTGGGTTTCTTTCGACGGCGAAATATATAATTACGCTCACATCTGGAAAGACCTCGAATCGCGCGGCCATAAATTTAAAACGTCTTCCGACACCGAAGCGATCGTTCACCTCTACGAATCGTACGGCGCCGATTTCGCTTCTCAAATGAACGGAATGTTCAGCGTGGCCGTTTACGACCAGAAGGAAAAAAGGCTTTTGCTCACACGCGACCGCTGCGGCGTAAAACCTTTGTTTACGGCTATAGACGATAATTTTTTATATTTCGCATCGGAAATAAAAGCGATTCTCGCCGTTAAGCCCGAACTTAAGTCGCTTTCGGAAGAAGCGCTTTACGAATACCTTATATACGGTCATATCAGCGCGCCCGCCACGATATTTCAGAAGATAAATAAATTCATGCCGGCCCACGTGGCGGTTTATTCGAGCGGCGGCGAAAAATATGAACAGGTTTACTGGCAGGCCCGTTATTCGCCCGAATACGGCCGCAGCGCCGGGGCATTCGCCAATGAACTGCTCTCGACCATTAAAAACGCCGTTAAAGACCGCATGAACGCCGACGTGGATATGGGCGCTTACCTTTCGGGAGGCATCAATTCTTCCATTATAGTGGCCCTGATGAGCAAGATATCTTCGATAAGAATTAAAAGCTTTACGATCGGTTTCGACGAAGACGGCCAGTCCGACCTTAAATTCGCCGCCAGAGTGGCCGAAATGTTCGACACGGTCCATCACGCTTTTAATATCAAGTCCAGAGAGATAGAGCTTTTACCCGATATAGTCTCTTATTTCGACGAACCTCTCTGCGACCCTTCGATTTTGCCGGCCTACCAGTCGGCCAGGGTCGTTTCAAACCACGCCCGGGTTATACTCAACGGCGAAGGGGCCGACGAGCTTTTCGGCGGCCATGAAAGATACCTGTGGGAAACGATCGCCGGCGTTTATACCAGGGTGCCGAAGCTGCTCAGAAAAAACTTTTTTGAAAAAGCGATGAAATTATTCCCCTCGTCAACTAATAATTTTTTTGAAAACGGCGTCAGAAAGCTTAAAAGATTTATGGAATACTGCGCTTACGATCCTAATTACAGGCATCTTTCATTCGCTTCGTATTTTTCCGGCGAAAGTTTGAGGGCCGTCGTCGGGCAATTCGAAAAAAATAAAACCGCCATACTCGCTTCGGAAAAAAAATACGAAACGGATTTTAACGAGGGCAATTTTGAAAATTGGTTATCGGCAGTTCTTTTCAGCGATTTTAAATATTACCTTCAAGGAAGCGTAATAGTTAAAAACGAAAGGATGGGCATAGCGAATTCAGTAGAAAACCGCAGCCCGTTTCTGGATTATAAAGTAGTCGAACTCGCGATGAAAATGCCCGTCGATTATAAAATAAAAAACCTGTCTTTGAAAAATATATTAAAAGTTATGATGCAGGATACCCTGCCGCTTTATATTCTTCACAGGCCCAAGACCGGTTTCACTCCGCCTCTGGATAAATGGTTCAAAGGCGATCTCCGCGAGCTTTTAAGCCGCGCGCTCACCGGGAAAAATTCTTTCGTTAAAAATTTTCTTAACGCCGCTTACGTTAAACACATGATCGAAACCAATCAGAGCGGAATGCAAAATTTTTCGTATCAGCTCTTCAATCTTTTCATCCTCGAATTATGGCATAAACTTTATATGGGCCAATCCTCTGGCCTGCACGGAGTTTCGTATAAAGATATTTTTTAAGCGCTCCGCGTAAATATATTTTATTAATCAATTTTTATTTTTTAACCGATTATTATAATATATCAAAAAATATGGAGGATTTTTTTTCATAATGAAAATAAGGCTGATCGACAAACCCGAGTTTACCAACGCCTGCGGCGCTGAACAGATGGCGCTCGACGAAGCCGTATTCAAAGAATATGAGTCGGCCGAAACGCCCGAATATCCAATAACGCTGAGATTTTATTCATTTGCGCCCGCGGCCGTGACTTTTGGTTATTTTCAAAAAAACTCCACATTGAATAACGATTTTATAAAGCAAAACGGTTTTGAAACCGTCAGGCGCATAACGGGCGGCCGGGCAGTCCTTCACCATAAAGACCTTACTTATTCGGTTATAATTCATAAAAGCTCGGGTTTTTATACCGATTCGGTGCTTGAAAATTATAAATACGTAGCCGATGCTATTTTATGCGGCCTGTCGAAATTGTCCATAGAAGGCGAGCTGCACCCGTCGGTGAGAAACAGGGGAGAGGCCGCCGAAAAACCTTCCAGCGCGATTTGTTTCGATTCGCCTTCATTTCTAGAAATAAAGGTCAATAATAAAAAATTCTGCGGCTCCGCCCAGAATAAAACAGCCAGCTGCTTTTTACAGCACGGCACGATATTTTTCGAATTCGACCCGAAACTTCATTATCTATGCATGACGCCGCCGGATACGCTTAAATTTATGGACGAAGAAATGATCGACGATAATTCTAAAAAGCTGAAAGAGTCGGTTTGCTCCATGGACGAACTGCATTGCGGCCCTCAGACGGATTTTTCAAAATTGGCGGAAGCGCTCGGAAAAGGGTTCGGCGAAAAATTCTCCATGCCGCTTCACGCGTGCGGCCTTTCAAAGAACGAAGAGGCCAGGTTTAAAGAACTCAAAGAAACCAGATACATGACACCTAAATGGAATATTTTACGCTAATTTTCTAAACTTTATCATTTTAGTTCCGATATCCATAAAGACGCATAAAGCATTGTTATGCTGATTCGCGATATGAAACCGCGGAGCGTTTTCTAAAATTTTATGATACGGAGCGTTGTAAAATGATAAAAACCACTGATAATAAAAACTTTTTAAAGTTTTTAACCATATCGGCGCTTATAGCCTTTATAGGCGCGGCTCTTCTTGCCGCATCCGACGCGGGGGCCGCGCCTCTGGGCAAAAAGAAAAAAGGATATTCTTCTAAAAACGCGGCGAATGCGGCCAGGCCGGCGGCTAAAAAGGCGCAGCCTAAACCGTCCGCAGGCGCGGCCGTTAAAGAGAAGGCGAAACCCGTCTCTAAAAAAAGCGCGAAGCAGGCGGCGGCAAAAGCCCCCGCGGCAAGTGTTGAAACATCCGTCGCCTCCCCGGCGCAATCCTTGAAAAATAACGCCGCCGAAGTCAAACCGGCGCCCCTTAAAGCCATGGCGTTAAGTTCTAACAATTATTACGAATCCAGATACAACGAGCTTTCGCAAAAATCCGCCGCGAATGCGAATAAGAAAAAATCTTCCGCCGCGGTTTCAAAAACTCCGGCTTTATCTTCAAACGTGGTTATAAGCTCGGACGGCGATGAAAGTTATTTTAAAGCGGAAGCAAAAGCCGCTTCTAATAATAATTCTTCCAAACGCAAAACTTCGTCTTCAACCGTAAGACCGCCTCGTTATTCGGACGGCGATATAAGCCTCGCCAGAAATTCCAGGACAAAATCCGAAGCCGATCCATCGGGCAAGGCTGAAAATAAATCCGCCGGGGAAAAAGCGAGCGGCTTCTTTTCCAAATATCTCGGCAACAGCGAAACCCGCCTCAAATGGTTTCCGGGCCTGTATTTAAATCTCGGCGCGAACGTGCTCGAGAACCCCGATACCGGCGCGCGCAAAATGTGGTCTAAAATAGGCGCTATTCCGCGTTTTTCATATAACGATCTCAGCTTCGCGTATGATCTGACTTTTTATTTCGACGAAAATAATAACCTTAGAAAGACCGACTGGGACAGCGCCGACGATTTTATCCGTAAAATTTATTATATATATTACGGCAAGCCGGGCGAAGGCCTTTCGGCCCGCGTGGAAATGATAGACGATCTCACTCTCGGCTCGGGGGCTATTTTTAGAAATTACTGCGGCAGCCTCCGCTATCCTCTTCTGGATAAAAAACTAGGGGCAGTCGCGACTTACGATACCGGCTATGAAGATTATATAAAACTTTTTGTCGACGACATCGCCTCGCCCGGAATTTATGCCGCGTCATTTGAAATAATGCCTCACGACCACGTGCAGGTCGGCGCTCAGATAGTTTCAGACAATAAAGTAAATACCGGTTTTCATAACGAAAACGTAACGGTCGGCTCCTTGCACGTCGGCATACCTCTTTCGTCCAGATACAACTCTAAATTTAAAATTTATGAGGAAATCGCTAAAATAAGGAATTTCGGAACAGGCATGCACACGGGCGTGCTGGCTGAAATGGCCGACTTCACTTTTAAAACGGAATTCCGCGTGATGGGTTCGAATTACATTCCTAATTATTTCGATACCCTCTATGAGATGGAACGCCATTACAAAGGCCGCTCCCTTATGAGAATGCGCGACAACGGCGAGCGTTATTCGGGCTGGTTCAATGAATTCAAGGCTAAATTCAACGACGCTTATACGTTCAGGGTGTCTTATGAAAAAGATTACTCGCCCTTCTTGAGGCCGCACCTTTCGCTCGGAATCGATTACACCGGCCTCGATTATAATAAACTGAAGCTTTCGGCGAATTACGACCGCAAGAATTTATATTATTCAAATTCGAGAGTCAGCGATGCAATTTATGGCCTGAAGGCGCGTTTCGACATTTCCGATTCATCGAGCATGTGCTATGAGCTCAGGCACATATTAAACGAATCCGGAAAAGCGGTGGATTCTATAAATATAGAGACGCAGCTTAAATTTTAAATAAGCGGTTCAAAAAAAATCAAGGTACAATTTACACGCTAAAACAGGCCGGCCAATGGACGGCCTGTTTTACTATATTTAAAATTTGTAATATTCGAAAAAAATAAAATGTTCGAAATGCCCTTCTGATAAATTAATTGGCCGTATTTTTAAGCGCGCGCCCTTGACTTATGCCGGCCTATTTGTTAAAATTAATATATGATATAATAGTTTTATCCACGAACGAAGAGGTGATTTATGCTCGCATATATAAAAAAATCAAAACCGGCTAAGGGTTTCGCTCTCGCATACGTTCTTTTTATGGTGGCGGTTTTGTTCCTTCTGGGCTATACAGTTATAATGATGATGCGGCAGGAATCGTCGTCGTCGTTTAATTATCTCGACGCGAGCGTGGCGCATTTCGTGGCGGAAACCGGAGTGGAGCACGCGCTTTACGTTATAAAAGACCACAAATATTCAGATTACATACAGCCGCTTTCGTCTGATTCGACCATGGATATCAATAAAAAATTCGGCGCATTCGCCAGTTTCGCAGATTATCCCATTCCCGAAGACAATCCTAACGATTCATGGGTTGCTTCGGGCGAACTCAAGACGGCCAATATAGAAACGAGCATACAAGCTTCGATACCCGAAGCTAAAATAAATCATATAAAAGTCAAATTCGACCTTCAGAAAAAAGTGGACGACAACCTCGCGCTCGGTATAATGAGCATAACATGCCAGGGCGAGTATCGCGGAGCAAAACGGGCCGTGACGGTCCAGAAACAGGTCGAATTGTACCGCGATCTTTCGGTTATGGCCAGATACGCTTTCGCGGTAAACGAAGATAACAACGAGCAGGTTATAAAGGCCAGAAGATGGGACGGCGACGCCACTATCACTCCCACCTGGTCGTCTAAGTACGTTCCGCAATATCTGGTAATTAATAACGGCGTGGAATGGCTGCCGCCTTATAACAAAACCAAAGCCATAATATTCGGCCGCAAGCTCGTCGTCGAACTTAACGAAACCAGGAGCGATTTTTCGAACCTCTCAGGGATCATGAACCCCGTTTTTAAAAGCATGATGGATTCACTGGGCCAGCTTAGCATGATCATAAAAATGCATTCCAAAGAAGTGGATGAAAAACTTTTCGAGCATACGGATTCGCCGATGTTTAAATACGTTCAGCATACGGGGATAGCGCACATTCCTCTCGGCGCTAACGCCACTTCAGAAAACATTCTCGGAGCGGTTTATGAAGCCATTAATAAAAGCAACTGGCGCCTTTGCGAAGTGGATTTTCCTACCGGATTCGGAGCCGCCGTGGGCGAAGCGCTTGGCGGTATCATAGCTTCCACCGGCGGCAGCCGCGGCAACGTCGATTTAACCGGGCATTTTCCGCCCATAGGCTGGAGCGCTCAGGCTTTTAATTTCGTCACCAGCGGTTTCAACAACCTGTTCGGCATACCCAATAACTCGAGCACCGTTCATAACTGGATTTACGGCGACGTTAAAAGAAGATACGGGGTTATGAAGCAGGGCTGGTTTTCGAGCTTTTCGGGGGTTGATCCGCAGGACGAGCCTTACGATTTTTCAGAATTTACCTCCAACGTCGTTCCTGGCGATATTATAGGAAATAACGGCCAGCTCGCGTATTTATACGATGAAAACACATACAAAAAAATAGCGGCGAGGCATAATATAATAGCCGAAACCGTAGATTTTACAAAAGACGCATCGGTGAAAGGCGAGAAAATACCGCGATTGTTCGACGCGGCGACAAACGAAAAATTTTTTGAAAATAAAAAATTCACGGGCGACGTGGCTTTTTTTACGACCGAAAAGGAATATAAAAAAGTAGTATGGCGGCCTTTCTGGGGCTGGGCCGACTCCTCCGACCAGTGCGTGAAAGAGCTTCCGTGGTATAATTTTTCCACGTCCAAAAATATATTCGAGGCGGCCACGCAGCACTCTAAATATGCCATAAATATAGACGGCGTTTATTTCGTTGACGGCGACGTGCTGATAGAAGGCTACTACAAAGGCCGCGGGGCTATCGTGGCTACCGGAAACATAATTATAGGCGGCCAGATACTGCGCCACCCGGACGACGGCGTTTTCGATCCAGGCAGCGAAAGGCAGTACGATATTTTAAGGGGCGCCAACAACTGCCTCCAGCTTATAGCTCTCGGCACAAAAGACGCCGCGGCGAGCGATTTCGGCGTAAGCGGAAAGATAATTTTTTCGCCGCATCCGTACGACCAGAAATATTACAGCGGCTTATTCAGCGGTTTCCAGAGTTATTTTTCGGCCAAACCGTACGTCAGGATCGACGCGTATCTTTACGGCAAAAAGGGCATGATGATAGATATGAAGAGTAGAAAGGCCGGCTTCAAGCTTTTTAGCGGCACCGACGACAGCTTCATAGGGATTTTCGGAAACCTCACATGCCAGGAAATAAACTGGGAAGACGAAGACAAAAAGAACTACTATCCTGATAAGCTCATCATCAATCCGTTCCAGAAATGGATCGATAAAAACAAGGAGAATTTCGACAAAAAATACTGCACCATCAATTATAACGTGAGCAGGTCCGATAATTACATCCAGCAAAGGGAATAGAAGATTTTTTCGTAACAGGCCGGCAATTTATATTGTTTTAAAAGAAGGGTAAAATGAAAAGCAAGGCTATCATAGCTTTATGCGTGGTCATATTTATATTTACCATAGTGATACCCGGCGTGAGGTTTATTTTAAAAAGCACCTCCACCAAGGCTACTCAGTATTCTAAAAAACTCAAGCTCGAAGAGGAGCTGGAGCAGGTGCGTAAAAGCGCTTCGCGCGGCGCTTTCAACGTGCAGTCATTCGACCCTTCGTCGGAGTATGACCAGTTGTTCGTGGCCGCCAGAAAGGCTTCTGAAGAAAGCCGCAAGAGCGCACAGCAATACGTCGAAATGAACAATAAATATGTCCGCGCCACTTCCGGCAAAGCCAGCAAAATGTATATTCTGGCTGAGAAGTTCATGATTTCCGGCAATTTCGACCGCGCGGCAGATTCTTTACTGGCGGCCCTCAAGGCGGAACCCGATAATCAAATAATGAAACTTAAGATTTATCAGAAACTGGCAATGCTGGGTATGATCGGCGGAAATGAAAAAACTTTCATCAAGGCGCTTTTAAGATATGTAGAAACATGCGAAGGCCTGGATAACGACCCCGGCACGAAAAGCGAAATCATGAAGGTGAAGCTGGAACTGCAAAATAAGCTGGCCGCGGCGAATTAATTAAGTTTTGACGAAATTTATTATATAACGAGGCGTTTTTATGCTGATGTCGAACGAATTTACGAAAAACGGATTTTCCATACGAAATAGAGGGCTTTCGCTGACCGAAATAATAATATCGTTTGCGATATTCGTTATTGCGGTAGTTCCGTTTATAAATATTTTAATGTATTCCACCAAAGCCAACGTCAAGAGCTTGAGCGCTATAAAAGCCTCTTCGCTGGCGCTTTCTATGAGCGAGCAGCTAAAGCACGGCTCTTCCATGGTGGAAGTTCCGCCGTTTCCGAAAACCGTTTACAGCGGCTATGATTCCTTGCAGTGGCTGATTATCGAGGCTAGCCCCGGCGGGATCGGCACCAACTGGAACGAATATACAAAAACCATAGACTATGGAATGATTCCGGGATACCCAAAACATAAAATAGATATAGCGGTGGCGTTTTACCCCGTAAAAAGCTTTCCAAAGATGAAATTTCCCGAAATGGTATTCGACAGCGCTTCGCCTCCGCCGCCGGTGGCTAATCCCAAGGAAAGGCCGGAGTACGAAAAAATGATGTCGCGGATACAGATCAACGTGACCGTCAAGTGGGTCGAGCCCGATAAACCCGACAAAGAATATGAATTTAAAGTTTTCACTATAGTAACCAAACCTTAAATTCCGTCGAACGCCGGGCTTGAAGCATCCGGCTGGTATTTATATATTTAGAGGTAGAATATGAATTATTTATATAAAAACGCGGATAAAAAATATTCCGCCGCCGCAAATTCGGGCCGCAAAGCTTTTACCATAGTCGAAATTATGGTAGGCGTGGCGATTTTTTCGCTTCTGTTCCTGGTTTTCAATGAATTCGTATTTCACAGCCGCCGCCAGGCCGAAAATTTATTTCAGAAAGGCGATAACCTCAGGGAGGCGCGGCTTGCGCTTCAGCGTTTCGAGTTCGACGTCAGAAGCTCCTCGGCGGTAACTAATTTCGAAGAAACGGCAGACGCGGTTACCATGACGCTCAAGCATGTCAAAGAAGTTAAAGCGGGCGCCGATCCGCTTACGAGCGATACGATAGATTACGATTATATCACATACAGCTTTTATTTTACCGATCAGAACGTCAACGGAAAGCAAATTAAGGCCCTGACCCTTGCCAGAAGCCAGGCCGACGCGGATCCCGGGCCGGGCGCGAAGGCCGGCGGCGGCGCCGAAGATAGAATACTTTTAAAGAGTTTTGCGGACAATTTAACCGCCAATACCATAGGCGTTTTAAAAGAAAGCGAATTTCCAGTCGTAGGTGTCGGCGTGGTTAAAAGAGAAAGCAAATTTTTCGTTATAGATAACAATTATTACATGAACGTAATGCTCGACGACGCGGTTACGCTCGATAAAAAAGACGAAATGATCGCTAAAGCTACTTATAAAGGCAAATACAACGGCTCCGAAGTGGGGTTTACCGATATCAGCAGGGCCATAGGTGTATGGTTCCGCTTTATCATCAGCGACAATAATAAAAACGTCAATTATTTCGATCAACTCGTTTATTTAAGAAGCAAAATGTGATTTTTTTATTAATGTAAAATTAACATAATGAAATCTTTTTTAAAATTAGCTATTGACAATTAAAATAAAAAATGATACAACTATTCGTGTAACGATTAAAAATTTTTGGAGGCGTTATATGTTAGTTGGGCGTTTTTTATTTATTGCTCTGGCATGCATTTCCCTTATTTTTCCAGTATTCGATTATAATTATTCTCTGGCCGGAGACGGCGGCGGATCGCTTTTGATCTATGCCGGCGTCGCTTCCAAGCCGCCGTTCGAAGAACTCGCGGCGGCTTTTTCGAAAAAGACGGGCGTTAAGACCGACGTTATCTACGGCGGTTCAGGCGTTCTGCTTTCGCAGCTTAAATTATCTAAAAAAGGCGATATTTATTTTCCGGGTTCGGTTGATTTCATAGTCAAAGCCGGCGCCGAAAAGTTAATAGTCGAAACCAGCGAGGCTAAAATCGTTTATCTGGTTCCGTCGCTGAACGTGGCGCGCGGCAACCCCAAAAAAATATACGGATTGAAAGACCTTTTAAGAAAAGACGTAAGGGCCGTTATAGCCAACCCTGAAAACGTATGCCTCGGCGTATTCGGAGTGGAGCTCGCGGAAAAAAACTTTTCCGCCGGAGAAAAGGCCGAATTTAAAAACAAGCTGCTGACTTATGTTGAAAGCTGTGAAAAGGTCGCTAACGCAATCGTTATGGGGTCGGCCGACGCGGTCATCGGATGGAGCGTATTCGAACACTGGAACCCTGAAAAAATCGAAACCGTAAAATTGAAAACCGAAGAAATATCGCGGCTGAGCTATCTTTCGGTCGCGGTGACCACGTGCGCTAAAGAACCGGCGCTCGCTCAAAAATTTATAGACTATATGAAATCGGAAGAAGGCATGGCCTTTTTTAAAAAATTTAAATACTTCACTTCGGAAAAAGAAGCGCAGGACTATGCGGGCGGCAATAAGCCGGCCGGCGGCGAATGCTATAAAGTGCCGGAAATGTGGATGAAATAGACCATACGCGAGCGGCGCCGGCGCTTATCAGTTGCCGGCGAGCGACTGGTACACGAGCATGACGCTCAAAATCGTCAAAATCACAGTGGAGAACCATCCGAAGCTTTTTTCGAATTTCGAGAATACGAATTCGCCCATGGTTTTTTTATCGGAAGCGATCGTGATTAAGTAAAAAAGAAAAATGGGCAGAAGGATTCCGTTTGCGACCTGTGAGAGGCGCATGATGAATAAAAGCGGCATGCCGGGTATTAAAACGAGCGAGCATCCGATTACTATCATGAAAGTGAATATCGAATAGAACATCTTGGCTTCGTTGAAACTTTTTTCTATGCCTATTTCCCATCCGAAAGTTTCACATATGGCATAGGCCGTAGCGAGCGGGAGAACGGCCGACGCGAGGACCGACGCGTTAAAAAGCCCGGCCGCGAAAAGAAGCGACGAGTAGCTTCCGGCTATCGGAATGAGCGACTGGCCTATATCGTAGATTGATTCCACCCTGATATGCTTCTGAAAAAGCGTAGCGCCGCAGGCGACTATCATGAAAAAGGCTACTATGTCGGTCATGATGCTGCCTATCACAACGTCCCATTTGCTTATATAGTAACTTTTAGCGGTGATGCCTTTTTCGAGCATGGTGGCGTGCATGTAAAAATTCATCCACGGCGTGATGGTGGTTCCTATGACGCCTATGAGATCGAATATATACTCGCTTTCGTATTTTATGGTCGGGATGAAAAAGCCGCGCCACACTTCGCTCCACTCGGGTTTGGCGTAAAAAGCCGAAAAAACGTATGAAAGGTAGAAAAAACAAGAAAAAATAAAGACGCGTTCGACCATTTTATAAGTGCCCTTCACGACTATCGTCCATACAAAAACTGCCATCAATACGGTTAACAGGTAAGTGAGAATAGTCAAAAACGCCTTGCTTTGAAGCGGCGGGAAATCGTTTGAAAAATTTATGCCCATGATCTGTATGCTGCTGTAAATGCCTGCAAATTCAGATGTAGTGGTGCCGAGGTTGGCGAAAAAAACCAGGAAAAGCAGTATGAACGCGCCTTTTACCCTGAACTTTTCGCGGATGAGATCGCCGAGGCCCTGCCCTGTGGCCACTCCCATGCGGTAGCTCGCGTTGAGGGTATATATGAGAAGTATCGTGACCGGAATCAGCGTCCATAGCATGGCGTAGCCGTAATGGGCGCCCGCGATGGAATACGTGGCGATGCCGCCCGCGTCGTTATCTACGTTGCCGGTTATTATGCCGGGGCCGACGAGCGAGAGGAATATAAGTATCTGTTTCCATTTGTGTTTCAATTTATTAAGCATGTTAAACCTTATTCAGAGCCTTTTAAGAAGTGCGGAAGCTCTTCGTTGATTTCTATTATGGTGTCCATGACGTCGTCGAAAGTTATTATGCCTTTCATGACGTCGTTTTCGTCTACCACAGGGATTGCGAGCAGGTTGTAACGGGCGATCTTTTCAGCCACGTCTTTTTTATGCTCGTTTAAAAGGCAAAACGAAACTTTGCGGTTCATGATTTCGGTTAGTTTCTGGTAAGGTCTAGCCACTACGAGGTCTTTCAGGGTTGTTACGCCTTTGAGGTAGCCGCCCTTTTCTTCTATGTAAAGATAATAGGCCATTTCTATATTAGGCGCTATGAGCCTGTATTCCGAAAGTGCCTGCTCCACGTTGAACGTTTCGGGGAACGAAATATATTCGGTGGTCATAAGGCCGCCCGCGGTATCTTCGTCGTGGCTCATAAGCTCGCGGACTTCTTCGGCGCCCTGGGAGTTCATGTCGGAAAGGATTTCTTCGGCCTGCTTTTCCGAAAGGTCGCCGAGTATGTCGGCCGCTTCGTCGGGAGGCATCATATCTAATATATCGGCGGCTTTTTCGGTGCCGAGCGATTCTATAAGCGATATCTGCAGGTCCTGCTCTTCAATTTCCGCGAGTGTTTCAGCCGCAGTTTCTTCGTCGAGGGACTTCAATATTTCGGCGCTTTCCTGTACCGATAGTTCTTCGATGATATCGGCGATGTCGGCCGGATGAAGCAGCGAAAGTTTTGCGTAAGGAACGACCAGCTTAATTTTATTTTTATGCGTGGTGCCTATAGGTTCGACGAACTGCCATGATATTATCTGGTCGGGTATTTTTTTATTAAAAAGCGCGGCAACGGCTTTATATATGCGGCTGAGGCTGAGCCGGCGCATGAGGCCGGTAGGGCCTATATCGGCCCCTATGGTGACTATTCCGTTTTTAACGAAGGTGAGTTTTATATCGTTGACCCGCACCAGGCGCATTCCGGACGTATCGACTATTTGCTTGTCTAGTATGTCGCGTTTTAAAAGTATTTCGGTGTCGCTTTCGTATTCGCCTTCTTCGGTAAGCTTTAGCGGCAGCACGACGGGCAAAGGAGCCAGCTCGAAATAGTCGTAACGGTATTCTACGAAAGAAGAATATTCGTAAGCTGTAATATTTTCGCCGCGCCTGACGATAAACGCGGAAACGTAAGGGTGGCGTATGTTTTCTGACGCGTCTATGGCGATATCGTCTATGTAGCCGATAAATTTGTCGCCGTTATCGTAGACTTTCACGTTCAGGATCTCGGAAAGGAAAAATGTGTTGAAATCCTTCAGCACGGGGCTTTTTTTTATCTGTTCAACCGTCGCGGTTCTGCCGTCAGCCATTACACACCTCCTGAAAGCGAAAAAATGAAAAATTCGAAAAGCCATAAATTATGGCGTGTCCGGGTCCAGGCCCGAACGCTGAAAATAAATTATCATTCAACAAAATATGAAAAGACGAAAAAGAAAACGTTCGATAACGATAAATAACGGTTTAAAAATAATAAGTAAGCTTTCTAATGATACACTTTTAATCATGTATAGTCAAGATTTTTTTCACAATTTTTTCATGAAACGCATCTTTAAAAGTTTAATCGATAAGCTTTTTTGAGAATAATAGGACGGCAATTTCGAATGAACGAAGCTAAGCGATATCGAGGCTGAGTATGGCTTTTAAAACATCGACAGCTTGAAGGTTTTTAATGCAGTCGCAGGACCCGAGCGGGCATGTTCTTTTAAAGCAGTGCTGGCATTCGAGTTTTTGCGTCGCCAGAACGGTTTTTTCACCGAACGGCGCGCACCTGGCCGGGTCGGAAGCGCCGAAAAGGGCCGCAACGGGCTTATTTAAAACGAATGCGGCGTGCAGCGCGAAAGAATCGCCGGAAACGACGGCATCGCAGCGTTCTAAAACGCTGAACACTTCAACGAGCGAGGTGGGCGGAGAGATGAATGTAAGTTCATCGGAGGCCGCGATTTTTTCGGCGGTCTCTTTTTCGGCCGGGCCCCATAAAATTACTGCCGCGAAGTTTTTAAGCTTATCTTCGCGGCGAAATTCCCTTATAAGTTCCATCCATTTTTCGGCGGGCCATGTTTTTGTGGGCCAGTTAGTGAAAGGATTTAACGCTATTATTTTGCCGTTTTTGCTTTTATGGCGGATCGTTTCGAAAAAAGAGCCTATTTCAGCCCTGCCCGCGGGCGGAACCACGAGCTTTTCCATGGTGAAATTTTCAGGCGAAACGGCGCCGGCCGCTCTGGCCGCCAAATTTAAAGATCTATAAAGTATTTTAGAACTTATAGGGTTATCGCTATCTATTTTGATAATTTTATTATTCAACCAGTGATTGAATTCGCGCGAATCGTGCCCGCCGGGAGCGAGCGCCGCCCTGACTTTTGCGCCGGACAAAAACGAAATAAGGCCGCTTTTGAAAAGCCCCTGAAAATCGATAACCAGATCGTAATTTTCGCGCCTGATTTCCTTTATAAAATTCCAGGCCGCCTTTATTTTTTCGGCGGCGGAAAGGTTTTTATTTTTTAATGTTTTGCCGGGAAATATTATTTTCTTATTAACGCCCGCTACCAGGCCGGGCAGATCTGAAAACCTTTCGTCTACCGCCCAATCTATTTTGGCTTCCGGGAAATTTTTTATAAGAAAAATACACGCCGGAAACGTCAGTATTATATCGCCTGCGGCGGAAAGCCTTATTATGAGTATTTTTGAAGGTTTCATTTCACTTTTAATCATTCGATAAATAAAATCAACTCATCCGAAAAATAATAGCCAGCTATGACTTGTCGGATGAGTTGAATATATAAAAAAATCTTTAATTGCCGGATTACATCGAGATAGCGCCGACAGGGCAGCTGTCTACTGCTTCTTGAGCTTTAGGGCCGTTGCCGATAACTTTAGCGAGACCGTCGTCGCCTATTTTGAACGTGTCGGGAGCGATATCTACGCATACTCCGCAGCCGGTGCAATCTTCGTTAATTTTTAATGCCATATTTTCCTCCATTATCGTTAAAAAAATCTTTAATTAATACGGCGGTCCGGAAATTAACCGGTCCGGAATATTCAATTAAAGTTAAGTCAATAATATCATAATTTAAAATAAAAATCCACTAAAATTTTATTAAAATAATTATAATTATTTGTTAATCAGACTATGTCTTCGTTTTTATCCGCGTCTTTTAATTTATTTCTGGCGTTCGAATCATTTTCGGCGGTGCCGCTTTTGCCTTCGCTGCGTATATTGCGCACAGGGGGCGGAGGAGGGGCTATGGGCGCGATGGGCTGGTTCCCTCTTTTATGCTCGAAATGTTCTATGTTTTCTATCATAGCGTTATAGTTTTCGTTTTCGAGCTCGACGCATTCCCGAAACGACGCAAGTGAGTCGAGGTAGCGGTAAAATATGCGGCCCTTGTTTCCGCTCATTTTATTTTTGATTATTTCGAGTTCTACGATAGGCACCATGAGATCGGAGCTTCCCCATTCCCACTCGAGCAAAGGGGTTTCGAAATTGAATATGAAATCGCTGTATAGAGTCATGGTGACGTAAGGCTGGTAAATGAAAGCGGGCATCCGGGCCAGGTCTTCGCGTTTGGGCCTTTTTATTTCGGCGCCGCCGTCAAGATTGAAAGTGGCCACCAGAGAGAATTCTTCGGTTCGCACGAGGGTTTTTATTTCGGAAAGTATGTCGCTGATTTCGTTGGCTTTATCGTTATAACGCGCCATAGGCCTTATAGCTGAAATGGTGTCTGCCACGACGGCCAGGGGCTTGCCGGGAAATTCGAGCTTATGCTTTCTGATGATATTCTTGAAATCCTTTATAGTTATTTCGCCATGGCTTTCGTCCACTATGCGCATTCTTTTAGTAAGCGATGTTACGAAGGAAATGCCTTCTTTTTTCTTTATATCGAGGCTTTCGTTGCGGGGATTGGAGCATTTTATATATTTGACGGGCACGCCGGAAGCTTCTGATATGAATTTGACCAGTATGTCTTTTTGCGACTGGTCGAGCGAAAAGAAGATAAGGTTCGCGTCGGGATTATTTTTAAGTATTTGAAATGAAAGCTGCGTGGCGAAAGTTGTTTTACCCATAGCGCTGGCCGCGCCGATTAGATACATTTCGTTTTCTATGCCGTTTATGGCCTGGTTGAGAAGCTCGAAACCGGTGTCGAGGCCGCAGAACGGGCGGTTGTTTTTTGCGGTTGCGATTTCGAGGTCTATATTTGTCTGGACCGCGTCGGGCGCGTAACTGCATTCACCTGAAAGATTAGAATTTTCAAGCAGAGTGTTTATGGATTCGGCGCATTTTTTGATAGTGTTAACGTAATCGCCCCTGTCGTTATTGAGCTTATTCATAGAGCTGGCGAGCAGCTTTTTAGACTCGTTTCTGAGGCTGTTTTCTTTGATTTTATAAATGAGCGCTTTGACGTCTGTTTCTATAGGGCATTCGCCGGCTTTGCCGGTCAGGTTAAAGATATCTTCGCATAGCGCGCCCGCGATTTCAAAATGAGATTGCTGCTGATGCAGCTGGTCTTTCATGTATAGTTGAGCGTTTTGAAAATTAATCGTACGGTTTTCGTTATACAGGGACAGTAATGCCGAATAAAT
The DNA here is from genome assembly GCA_029571125.1 of bacterium. Taxonomy (GTDB): domain Bacteria; phylum Muiribacteriota; class UBA9980; order UBA9980; family UBA9980; genus UBA9980. The sequence continues at coordinate 38,180 of JAKPTH010000501.1, read as the reverse complement.
AAACCTGGTTTTTAAAGACGACTGAAAATTAGACGGCATTAAATTGAGGTTTAATGCGTATAGCCCCGCAAAATCGGGATTATGCGCGAACGATTTCAAGAATTCGATCTCTATCTTGAACAGGTCTTCGCATGCGGAAATTTGAAGTTGCGCCGCGGCCGGCGGCTCGTTTAATGCGCCTTGAGGTTCTTTAATCATATCATAAAATTATAGCAGATAAACATTGTTGTGTCAATAAGCATTTTCAGCTTGATTAAAACCCGGGTATACGATTTTCTTGAAATCCGGGTTACCGGTTATTTTACCGGGGCCGTCTTATTTATTGACAAAGCTCTGCCTTTTTGATAAAATGTCGGTATGCAGGAGTTTGTAAATATTAAAAACAATGCCGGCAGCGAGCATTTCAATAAAAACGCTTTTACCGAGAAACTTCTCGGCAACACTTCGCTATATGAAGAGCTTATAGCATATTCGTTTATACAAATTCCGCAGGATATTCAAAATATAAAAAAATATATCGCCGAAAAAAATGTCGAAAAAATAAAAATGAGCGCCCATAAGCTGAAAGGCACCTCGCTGAACATGTGTTTTGAAATACTGGCGGAGATAGCCGTAAAAATCGAAGATTGCTGCGAAAACGACGTCGGGCTTTATGGCCCTTACTTAGAAAAAGCCGAGTCTGAATGGAATGAAGTAAAAAAAGAGCTAAAGGCCGGCCGCTAAGCTTATCGAATTTTAAACCATTATTTAATGCGTTTGTTCAATTCTTCGATCATGAGTTTTTCCCTCATTGAATCGGTCTTGAAACCATGCACTAAAACAGGTTTTGCTGATTCATGTATTTTTTCGGCCGCCGCGGTATATAAGGATTTTTCATCACAGTCTGCGGGAATTGAAATATTATGAAACTCTACGGGCGATAGTTTTACGGTTTCCTTTTCGCGGCCTATGAGCGCCGCGTCTTCTTTATCGTTAATATTCAGTAAAGACACTATGGTTTTAAAATTGCCGTTGAGCACAAAAGACGTGAATTCTTCATCTGTAGGATACGGTGTGAGATAAATTTCGCCAGTAAACTTATATATTTCCCCTCTTCCAAAAGCTTTTACCGAATCTATATTTCTTTTGGTTGAAACGGCGGTAATTTCGGCCGCTTTATTCTGTTTTTCGATTATTCTTTTTGCCATAAACACCCTGTCGCGTCCGAGATAACAGTGTATGTAGTATTTTCCGGTTTTGTTTTCGGCCAGCTGCGATATTATTTCGAGCGATTCTTTATTTTCTGAAATCCATGGAAGCATGGGCGCTTTTATTAATTTTATTCCGAGTTTCGCGCAGTTTTCTTCTTCGCGTTTAAGCAATTCCGGTTCGAAAGGTAAAACCGCGGGGTGCAGCAGCGATATAACGGCGCTGTAATTATCGCGTCTTATTTTTTTTAATATATCCATATCGGGATAAGGGCCGAATACGAAATTTGCGAGTGTGGTTTCAGCGGGCATAAAGGGCCTTAGCGAAGAAGGATTTAAAAATAAAATCATGGGCGCGGAGAAAAAAACGGCTGAAAGCGTCAGTAAAACAATTAATTTCTTATTATACCCCCAGCGTAAATAAAAGTTTGAAATTATGGCGGAAACTATTCCCGAAGTTAAAATCAATATAAGTATCATCGAATTTACGATTATTTTTTCGATATCAGGGTCGGTTTTGTATTCTCTAAGAATTTTAGTGGCGTACGCGACCGGCCCCAGCAGAGTGACTATACCAAGAGACGCTCCGGCGCTGAAGAATAAAAGTAAAAAAACTAATAATTTTTGAATTCCCGAGTAATTAGTCATATTAACTTCCTGTAGTTTTATTTTTTTAGCAAAGGCGCGGCGAAAAGAAAAAAAGCCACAAAAAGCGACGCTATGGCGGTTACTAAAACGGCCGCCGCGCTCATGTCTTTTATGCGCTCTATAGAAGGACGGCGTTCGCCTTTGCATATTTCATCGCAAAGCTCTTCTATGGCCGAATTAAAAAGCTCGGCGGAAAAAACCGCCGATATGGTGAGCGCGAGCACGCAATATTCGGTTCCGGACAGCCCGCAATAAAGGGCCGCGGATATTGCAAAAAACGCCGCCAGAGCGTGGATTTTTTGGTTGCGCCCGCTCGCGAGGCCCGTAAATATTCCTCTGAAAGCGTATTTAAAACTGCGTAAAAGTGAATTCATATATATTTTTTAAAATTTTCTTTATAAATTAAGTTTAAAAAAGCCGGGTAAGCATTAAGCCTATGTGCGGTTTTTTGCTTGAAATATCTATTTCGGCCGGGATTACCGCTTTCGTGTACGCGCCGTTAACCGTGTCGTCGCCGATAGCTTCGCCTGTAAGTTTACATGATGGCACGTATTCCATAAAAAGAACGATTTTAGTGTTTCTTCTAATGCGCTTTTCGAGCGAAAGGCTGAACGCCGCGTAAAATTTGCGGGCTTTGAAATGGGCCGATACTATCCTGCTGAAACCGGGAGCGTTAAGGGCGTAATCGGTGTAAGAATTGAAATCGATGAAATCGATAACCGCGGACGCGCCAAGATCGAAGTTTCTGAATTTTTTATTGTATTTAGGGCCGAAACCTATCGTTTTAGATACGTATTCCTGGCGGAAATTTGCATTCAATCCGGCGCCGTTGAGGGGAGCGAATTGAGGATCGGCCGTTTGTATAACCGCCGAATTGTGTGTGTCTATCGAGCCGCGTCCGAAAGTGAATACCAGGTTGTAGTCCCATGTTTTATTTATTTTTTTTCCGAAAATCAGGCCGCTGTAGCCCGTTATGCGGTCGTTCCAGTTGGTGAAATGGCCTATGGCCGGCGCTATGCCTTTTACGGTAGTTTCGAGGCCGTAAATGTCGGAATTGGCTTTTTCGAGTTTTGCGAAAGTGCGGCTTATAATTTTAGAGCAGTAGTATTTTTTTTCCGGTTCGCGCTCGCGAAGAGAATGAGGGCTGACGGCGTTTCTTGATTCCGCTGCGTTTTTTATGGTAAGTATGTTTTCGTCGGTGCCGCCGGCGAAAGCCGTGCATAAATTACTTGCGGCAAAAATGGAAATAATAGAAAGACGCATGATGAATTTAAGCATTTAATTTATCCTCTTTTAATTCGAAAAATTTCCATTATTATATATTTTCAAGGTGGCTAAGTCAATAGCAAATAACAAAAAGTTTTTTGAAACTATCTTTAATCTATTAATATTAGCTTTTGGTATAAGGCCGAAATTTGCGATATTGTACCTGGAAATCTGAAACGCAGTCTCGATAAAGCCGCTATTAGCGGCGATATCGGACTGGTGACTCTTATGAGGCGGTGTTAACGTTAATCGCGTCAAAAGTAAACGCCCAGAATATTAAAAAATTATAGTTTGAACTTTGAATATAACTTATAGACTAAAGCTTTAACTGTAAAAAACATTGTTTCGTGTGTGTCGTCAAGGGTTTCGAACGCCTGAGACTTGCACTTTGCTTTTTCGGAATCGCTGAAACATTTTTCGCTGGAAGCGTTATGTATTTTAGTATTAATTTCTATTTCAATCATGTTTTGTGTTTCTAGAAATGCTCTGTTGATGGTTGTTTGACTTTTTATATATTTTTTATACTTTAAAATATCGCCTGTTATAATGAAATTCGCGTCGAACTTTTGCGCTATTTCCCTTATTTTCGAATTGTCAAGGTCGTCGAGGTTGAAGCATACGCCGGAGATATCAGCGCCGCTTATAACTTCGTATCCTTTTTCTTGGAGACATTTCGCCGTAAAATACGAAACCGTATCCAGCGCCTCGCATCCGCCGTCAGCGACTTTAAAAGGAAGAAGGACGACTCTTTTTGAATTGAAAAACGAGCCTTCGTCGCCGGTTATTTCTACAGGTTCAGAAGGCGTTTGAGCCTTTTCGAGTTTTTCGGGGCTGGTTTTGTCAACCGCTATGCCGGAGTGAACGGTTTTAATTTTTATGTCTTTGCCCGGGCAATCCGTTTTGGGCTTGGCCGTTTCTTTCACTGCAAGGGCTGGAGTAGTTTTTTGAGTTTTTAAACTTTGCGCGCCGCCGCTTTCCATATTTTTTAACGAAGTCAGTATATTTCTGCATTTATCTTCGTTGTTGCGCCATTTTTCGATTAAAGCCGGATTTATATCGGCTTTAACTGAATTAATGCCTGAAATTACCTGACTGTTATCTAATGTTTGAAATTTTGATTTCTTTTTAAAGTATTCTTTAACTATCTTACGGGCTTCTCCTCTTGAAATATCTTTGCCGTACCTGATTTTAAAGTGCGAAACTATATACCCTTCAAAGCTCATGAAGTTAGTGTCGGCGGTATATTGTTTAAGGTCTTTTAACTCTGGAATACAGATGTTTTCGCTCGAATAAAGAGGCGAAACGAAAAAGCACATCGAACCGATCATGAGGCAGGCTGAACTTATAGCCGCGAATTTTCTTTTAAAAGTGAATAAATTCAGGTCTTTAAAGAAAGAAAAGTTGAAGTAAGGTATTTCATTATTTAAAAATATGAAATAATCCAGCGTTATAATTTGCGCCGATATGAAAACGACCAGAATGGAATCGGCCTTAAAATCGGAAAATAAGGTCGCCAGAGTCAGGAATGAAAGACATGACTTCAATAGACACGAAAGCAAAAAAAGCATTGCGTGTACCTCCCTGTAATTAAATTTTTCTCCATGACATAAAAAGGTACGCAATAAAAATAAAAACTTACTCATGGTAAGTATAGTAATTTTTTAATAAATTTGTGAAGGAAGCCGAATAAATTTATTTACTTTTGAATTTTATTTCCGATTCGGCGCTCGCCGATTTAAGGAAAGGAGAAAAGGTTGTCAACCTTTTCTCCTTTCCTTTTTAATCTATATTTCAATTTTCCCTGAAAAATTTTTGCACGCGGTTATTATTTTTATCGGCGATGAAAATCGTGTCGGCCGAAGTGCTCGGTACTATATTGACCGCTATGCCCGAAGGCCTGTTGAACTGACCATTGCCCGCGCCGGAAGCGCCTAAACTTAGAATATAGTCGCCCGTCGGCGTGAATTTTTGTATACGGTTATTGAAAGTATCTGCCACATATACATTGGACGCACCGTCGACCGTTATGCCTGCCGGGGCGTTGAATTTGCCGTTGCCGGTTCCGTAGCCGCCCCAGGAAGTTACGAAAATGCCGTTAGCGTCGAATACCTGTACGCGATGGTTATTGGTATCGGCGATAAATATTTTTTTATCGGCGGATATTGCGATGCCCGATATGCCGTTGAACAGGCCGCTGCCGTTGCCGGCCCCGCCGAATTCAACTTCAAAACTGCCGTCAGATGTAAACCGTAAGATTTTATTGGTGACCGAATCGGATACATATACATTAGAATCTATATCTACGGCTAATTTTGACGGTGACGAGAAGGTCGCAATGCTCAACGCCTGGGTTTCGAATGTTTTAATATAACCTCCGTTTGAATCGAATTTTTTGATTTTTTTATTGCCTGAATCGACAACGTACAGGTTATTAGTGGAATCGACCGCGACTCCCGTCACCGTGTCGAATTCTGAATTGCCGGAACCGCTTACTGAAGTTTTACCTGAAAGCGGGTTGTGCCAGCCAGAGCCGCCGGTATTGTCCCGCCCGATCCAGCCGAGAAGAGTGCCGGCCGAATTAAATTTTTGCACGCGATGGTTATTGGCGTCGGCGGCCCAGATATTACCAGCGCTATCGAGCGCTATGTCCGCCGCGGCGTTGAACTGCGAATCGCCGGCGCCCGTTCCGCCGAATTGAGAAATGTAGTTATAGTTAAGTTGGGTTTCAAACCATACTTTATTACTTTCGACGTTATTGACCACGATGCGTAAATAGCCCGGAAGTGTTCCGGCGGCTACATTGCCGCGAATTTCGGTATCGCTCCAAACAGATACGGTTAGATCAAATGCGCCTATCTTAACGCTGTTAACGCCCTGTGACGCTCCGAAACCTTCGCCGGTTATAGTTATTTCATCGCCGCGTTTGGCGAATGCCGGCGTTACTGTAGTTACTTTAAGCAGTTTATACGAAATTTCATTACTCGTTATGCCGTTGACCGTCACTCTGAGATTGCCGTTGACCGTATTTGCGGGCACTTTTACTTTGAATGAAGTATTGGATAATTCTGATACGATGCCGGCGGTGATATCGTTGAATTTAACGCTTACGGCCGAAGGCGTCGTGCCGAAACCGCTGCCGGAAACGGTTATATCGATCCCGGTATTCAGCGGATTGGGTGCGATCGAACTGATCTTTACTATATTGAATAGATAACCGTTGCTTGTAATGCCGCCAGCGGTCACCGTAACGCCGCCGCTTTCGGCAAATGGCGGCACCTTGACCCTTATCTGCGTATCGGTCCAGCCGAGGTAATCGTTAGATTCGACCGGAGTGGTGCCAAATTTGACCGTGTCGCCGGCCGCCTGGAACGCTCCGAAACCCGAGCCGGTTATGGTCACTTCCTGGCCCGCCGTGCCGGCAAACGGCGTGAGCGAAGAAATATTAAGCGCCTGGTATGCATAAGCTTGCGATGTAATTCCGTTCATTTCCACGCGCAAATTACCCGACACCGCGCCGTAAGGAACTATTACCTCGACGGTATTCCTGTTCCAGTTGCCCTGATTGACGACCGCTTCGACGGCCGCCGAATTTAGCGCGTCAAAAAGCACTCTGGTGTTGCCTTTAACCGGTCCGAAGCCGGAGCCGTAAATTTTAATGACCTCGCCGGCGGTTACTTTCAGCTTATCGATCGAGTCGATTTTAGTGATGAAAAAATTATATTGATTGGTGGCCTTGCCGTTTACTTCGATGGTAAAAGCGCTGCTGGCGGATCCGGCCGGCACTTTAACCCTTATTTTTGTATCGCTCCATGAATATATATCGCCCGACGCGAGGCTCACACCGCCGTAAAGAACGCGTCCCGTTCCCTGCGTGGCGCCGAAAGCAGTGCCGTTGATATCGACGACTGTTCCGGCAGGCCCATAATCAGGCAGGAGCGAGGTTATCGTCGATACTTTAAAGCTTTTATCGTTACTATATAAATCGCCGATCTTAACTTTGATATTACCGCTCGATGCTCCAGCCGGCACTTTAACGATTATCGAATCATCCGACCACAGAAAATAATCTTCAGCCGCCGCCGGCAGCGAGTTGAAATAAACGCCGTTACCGCCTCTGGCGGGTCCGAACCCTTCGCCGCTAATCGTCACTTTTAATCCGACCGGCCCGAATTCACGGTCTATGGCGGTGATTTTAGTAACTTTAAACCCTGTCCAGGTATTTAAAATACCGGATATGCTAACGCTCACGGCGCCGGATTGGGCTTCGTCAGGAACGCTGGTTAATATCGCGGTATCGCTCCAGTTGCCTGGCGCGACGATAGCCGTCGCAGTATTGAATTTAACGGTTCCGGCGATCGCGCCGAACCCTGCGCCGTTGATCGTGACCGGCGTTCCGATTGGGCCGTACGCGGGCACTAAACTGGCTATATTGGTGACGGTGAAATCAAAGGCCGCAGAATCGATACCCCATATATTTACTTTGACGCCGCCGCTTGAAGCGCCATGCGGCACTTTTACCTCGACAAAGTTATCGTTCCACGATACTATATCTGCCGTTGAAGCCGTTGCGCCGTTGAATTTAATTAAATTACCGGCCTGCGTTGCGCCGAAACCTTCGCCGTTGAGTTTAATTGTAGATCCGATCGGGCCGTAGGATGGTGTTATGGAATTTATTTTAGTTAACTTGAAAGACGCCTGAGACGATGATAATGTTATGTCGCCGCTAGTAACCGTTACAGGCCCGGACGATGAACCGGCTGGAATTGTCGCGGTTATTTTATTATCTTTCCATTCATTGATTAAAGCCGCACCGATGCCGTTGAATGCGACAGATCCTTTGGTCGCGCCGAATCCTGAGCCGTTGATCGTAACTAGCGTGCCGGTTGGGCCGTATGCAGGCGCTATCGGAGCATCGACCGTAAAGCGCACTACTTCGAACGGCATTGCGTTAGTTTCGAAATCATTAATGACAGCTTTTATTGACCCTGACACGGCGTTATCGGGTATCGTTACACGCACCATGCTGTCGGTCCATAGACCTCCAGCTACGGGCATTTCGATATTATTTATTAATATTTTATTTGCGCCCTTTGTGCCGCCGAAGCCGGTACCGTTTACCGATATTTGAGTATTAACCGCGCCGCGTATCGCTGATAGTGAATTAATCGAAATAATGCTTACAGCTTTAGAATTACTTTTAACGCCGGATATAACCACTTCGAGCAAGCCTGAAACGGAATTAGCCGGAACCGCCACGGTAATTTTATCGTTTACCCATGAAACTATAGAGGCGGCGCTCGCCGAGTTAAATATGACATTATTAGATCCGCGCAACGGGCCGAATCCGGTGCCGTAAATGATTAATTGAGTACCCGCGGTGCCCTGAACCGGATTGACCGAATTAATATGCGTCACTTCAAAAGTTACCGAATTGCTGGCAACGCCGTTCGATGAAATATGAATTGAACCGCTGCCGGCTGCCGCCGAAGCCGGTATTCTAGCGATAATTTCAGTATCGCTCCACTTGATTATATCGATTTCGGCAATGGCGGCGCCGCTGAATTTAACCGAATTATTAACAGTTTGAGCGCCTCCGAATCCCGAACCTTTAATTGTAATAGGCATGCCGATAGGACCGTAATTTTGTGATAACGATGAAATAGCGATGACTTTGAAATCGACTCCGTTAGTCGTAATGCCGTTGACCGTGACAGACGTTTTTGCGCTGACCGATTTATCTGGCACGATAAATTTAATTTCTCTATCCGACCATGATTTAATTTCAGAAACGCTTATTGTGCCTATTTTAACGATATTACCGATGGCGGGCGTCACGCCGAACCCGGATCCCGAAATAGTTATTTCATCGCCGTAAGTGCCTGCTGAAGGTGTTATCTGTGTTATATTAACCACTTCAAAATTGAAGCCGTTATGAACCGCGCCGCCGGTAGATGTTATCGAAACACTTCCGGAAACCGCATCTGCCGGTACTTTTACTATTATTTTAGAATTCGTCCATGATATTATTTCTGATGCGGCTGTCGCCCCGAATTTAACCGTGCCCTGCGTGTCGCCAAAGTTAGATCCGTTTATAGTCACGATCGTGCCTATTACGCCCCGCACGGGCGTTATGGATACTATATTAGTAACGTTGAATATGTTGCCGGCGTTAGTTTCCGATGCGCCGGAAATTAACTTAATCGTACCAGAAATCGCCGTAGCCGGAATTATTACGGTTATTTTATTATTCGTCCATGATGTGATTGCATTAATTTCTGTGGCGCCTATTTTAATGATGCGCCCGACACGCGCCTCGCCGAACCCGGTTCCGTATATATCGACGACCGTGCCGGCAGGTCCGTAATGAGGGTTTATAGAAGATATCGAAGTGAGTTCAAAATTATTATCACTGATATATTCGATATTATTTATTTTTACTTTTACTTTGCCCGTTGCCGCGCCGGCAGGCACTTTTACTTTGATAATGTCGTTATACCAACTATCTATTACGGATGCCGGCATGCCGTTAAAAGTTATCGACGAACCGATCTGTGAATCGCCGAATCCAGCGCCCATAATTTCGACCCAATCGCCAGCGAATCCAAACGCCGGAACGAGTCCCGATATAGATGTCATATCGTATTTAAACCGGTTGCTCGTTATTCCGCCCGCCGTGACCGTTAAATAGCCTGATTTAACGTCCTGCGGAACAATTGTTTCGATATGCGTGTCTGACCATTTTTTAATATATGAAGCGCTCGTGTCGTTGAATTTAACGCTGCCAGCCATTCCCTGCGTTTCGCCGAATCCGGCGCCCGTAATTGTAATAGTGTCGCCGGGTTTTACTATTGCCGGTGATATCGCAAATATCGAAGTCAGGCCAAATGAAATGCCGTTCGTACGCAGCCCATTAATTTCAACGAATACTTTGCCGTATTGTGCATTAGCAGGAACACGCGCCACTATTTTTGTGTTGGACCACGAAATTATGTCAGTGGTGTCTATATCACCGAATTTTAATTTATTAGCGCCTTGCGATGAACCGAATCCCTTACCTGTGATTGTTACCATCGTCTGTGCGGTTCCGGTTGACGGAGTTATCGAAACAATATGACTTACGTCGAAATTAACGCCGTCGCTCTGTATATGATTAACTATGACCGCGATCGGGCCGGGTATACTGTCTGCCGGAACTTTTAATGTAATTTGCGTATTCGACCATGATTCTATATCTAAATCAGAGGCATATTTGTCGTTGAATTTAACTAGGCTGTCGCCGCGAGTAGTTCCGAAACCAAGACCGGTTATGGTGATTTTTTCGCCAGGCACGCCAATATATTTCGATAACGCCGTGATTAACGGTTTGACCTTTAAATCGATTACCGCCGTTGCGCTTATTCCGTCTTCTGAGTGTGACGCGGTCAGTGTTATATTTTGCGGTATGGCGGGCGCTAAAAATGCGCGCTGTTCGTCGAGCACTAAGCCGTTATAAGACCATACCGGAGTTATTACGCGGGATGTTTTATCCGAATAATTAACGCTGGCAGTTATTTCAGCCAGTTTATAAACCGATCCGACTGTAGTTTCATCGTATGTCTTGCTTAAAGTGAGCGTTTTAACTACGCGAGATATTCTTAAGTTAAATGACGCTTTTTTAGTTATCTGCATTTCTGTGTACGAAGCCGTAAAAATTACTTCGCCGAGATAGCCGGCCGGCGGTATGTAATTAAATCCTGAAACGCTTCCGCGGTCCGTCTGCCAGTTGACGCCGACTTCGCGCGTGGTGCCGTCGGAATAAGAGGCGAATGTTTTAACCGTTCTTAAATCATAAGGCACGTTCGCTTCTATTGTTTCTGAATATTTGCTCAAGGTGAGCGAGTTTAAAAGCGCGTTGACCGATATGGTGAGGACGGCGGTCTGTGATTTAGCGCCTTCGACATATTTAGCGGTTAAGACTACCAGTCCTTTTTTGCCAGCCGGCGGCGTGAATATGGAATTATTTATGCCGCCTTCGGAAGCCGTCCATGTAACGGCTACCTCGCGGGTGGCTCCATCGGAATAAGACGCTATGGCTTTTACCGTTGAAAGGTTATAGGTTGAATTTTCGCTCATATTATCGTTTTGCTTGCTTAACGTAAGAGATTTGAGGCCGGACTCCATTTCGGCGAAGAAATTAACGGACGCGAGAGAGTAATCTTTGGCTTCAACCGTAAAATTAACTATTTTATCAGGGTAGCCGATTTTTTTAAACGATATAGAATAATTTCCGGCTTTTAAATCGCATGCGATATTAAAGTATCCGTTGGAATCGGTCGCGGCGCTCTGGCCGCTTGAAAGCGACGCTAAAACGCCGGCTATCGGAATCGAAGGCGCTTCTTCCGTGTTTATGACGCCGGCCGGCGGATTATTTTCCCCGCCGAGAAGCGCGGTTACCACGACGCGGCCCGTTACGCGGGTAACGGCCGTCGCGGTTTTCTGCCTTTCGTCGAGGACTTTTTTAATTTCAATTTTCAAGTTGTCGGGATGCTCTACTTTTGAAAATGTAAATAGCTTGTCCCCGTTTACTTTAAGTCTGGTTCCGCCTTCTATCAAGGCGTTCAGACAGTAAACTCCGCCTTTTTCAAAGATGTATTCGCCGGAAACGACCGTTTTGTCTTTTTTCTGAAATTTAATTATAACGGTCGACGAAGCGTTTAAAAGTTCTATATCGGCTTTGAAGAAGCCGGCGCCGTCCGTCGGCACGGTATATTGTTTCTTTTCGGCCACTATTATGACCGATCGCGAAGCAGCAAGGCCCGCGTAAAGCGCCGGCGACGAAATCGAATCGTCGTAAAGATAACCTGAAACCGTAGTGTTATAATTAACGGTTACGGGCGGCGTTCCGCCCGAGTTATTAAATCCGCCACCTCCGCTTACGCATCCCTGCGTGAAAATAACTATGAGCATTAAAGCTAACGAAAGCGCTGCCGATCGCGTCTGGCTTTTGATATTTTGTTTCATGATATCCTTACTCTCCCGGTTTATATATTATTAATACACTGCTTAAAATAACTGTAAATACAATTATTTGAGGTTTTTCAGGTTATTTGAAAAAATGCCTCGAATATATACTATTGGCTTATATGAATATCGGCTGAAAAATAAAAATCGTGATTGCAAATTATTTTTGGTTGAAAACCCTTAATAAATCTTGAAATTAAAAGCTAATTTATGAATTGACAATATTTTAAATGTTTGATATTATTAAAACGCTTCAAATTTATGACTGAACGAGTTTTATTTATCAGGAGGACGAAATGAACGAATTGAGAATTTTAGGAATTTTAATACCGGACAGAGTTAAAGACGCCGTAAAAATTCAGGAAGCTCTTACAAAATACGGATGCTCGATAAAAACCCGCCTCGGACTGCATGAAGCCGGCGACAATAAATGCGCCCGCAACGGCCTGATAGTGCTCGAACTCACCGGTGATAAAAAAGAATGGGACAAACTTCAAAAAGACCTGACCGCGATCGAAGGGGTTAAGGTCGAAAAAATGGCTTTTACACTATAATTAATAAAAGTTAATATTTACCGTGAATTTTAATTTAAATAAGGCGCTCGTTATAAGGACGGACCGGCTCGGCGATTGTATTTTATCTACGCCGGTGTTTTCGGCTATTAAGGCCGTAAATAAAAACGCCGTCATAGACGTGCTTACCACTCCTTATACTGCGCCTGTTTTTAGCGGCAACCCCAATATAAACGAAGTCATAACTGACGATCCTTCCGGTTACGGAATGTTTTCATCAAAATTTTTCGAGCTCGTTAAAAATATTTCGGGCCGGAAGTACGACGTATGTTTCATTTTGCATCTGACTGCCAGGGCCGCGCTTACGGCGTTTCTGGCGGGGATTCCGGCGCGCGTTTCGCCGGCGTCGAAGATTTATCAATTCTTATCGACATGCCGCGTCGGCCAGAAACGTTCCCTGTGTAAAGCTAACGAAGCCGAATATAACCTGGATCTTATAAGGCGGCCACTCGAAGCCGGGTTCGAAAATCCGCCGTCGGAGCTTTACTTAGATAAGGAAAGCGAGTCGTTCGCTAAAAATTATCTTAACGAAATGATTTTGCGGCAACGCGATACGAGCTATGAATCTTTCAAAAAAAGCGGCAGGAAGCTTATTATGATACACCCGGGTTCGGGCGGGTCCGCGCTTAATATGAGCCGGGCGTTATATGCGGAATTAATGGAAAAACTTTACTGTAAAGGATTTGAAATTTTTCTGTCCACGGGGCCTGCGGAAGAAGAGCTTAAAGAAGATTTTTTATCCAGTCTTTCATTCACGCCTTTATATTACAAAAGCGAAGTTTTTAATAGCGGCGGCGTTTTGAAAAACTCTTTCGCGATGATAGCCTCGGCCGACGCCGTTATCGCGCCGTCTACCGGAATATTGCATGCCGCCGTGGCCCTTCGCAAACCGGTCGTCGCGCTGTTCTGCCCTATATTCGTCTGCACGCCGGTCAGATGGGGGCCGTATAAGCCCGTCGGCGCAGAAGTTATAATGCCGAAATCGGTTTCGAGCGAAAAAAGCAATATCGTCAACGGCGGTTCCTGCGTAAAATGTATTAAATCGGCCTGCACATATTATAACTGCATGGATTCAATCGAAACTGACGATATAATAGAAAAGCTGCAATCCGTCTTAAATTCCAAGAAATAGTCTTTGAGCCAGAAATAAGCTCAATCCCGCCTTTTTAATCTTTTCGGCTGCGGCCGAAATATCGTATTCTGCCGTTAAGAACATGCATCTTTTACTTTCCGAATCGAATATCATATAATGAGCGCGCGGGTCGCCGTTTCTGGGCTGACCAACGCTTCCGGGATTGTATATATTTTTTTCTCCGCTTATGAAGCGGAATTGAAGATGGGAATGCCCTACGAATATAGTTTTATAATCGACTTGCGAAAAATTTCCGGCGATTTCCGCCGCCGGCCGGTCGGGAAAAATATATTGCCAATAAGGGTTTTGCGGTCCGCCGTGAAAGGCGGCAAAATCTAATCCGGGATAAAAATTAGGCGCGTTCATATATTTTTCTAAAAAAGCCCGCGAGGCCGGTTTTAAATTATCGGCCGTCCATTTTATAGCGTGCGCGCCGTGTTCGGTGCCGAACCTGGAAAAATCTTTGTTCAGCGAAGCTATATCGTGATTGCCGAGGACTGTTCCCGATATGTCCAGCGACGATAATAATTCGATACACTCGTTCGGGTTAGCGCCGTAGCCGACTATATCGCCGAGGCAGAAAAAAGATTGCGCGCCGGCTTCTTTTGCGCTTTTTACGACGGCCAGCAGCGCTTCCAGATTTGAATGTATATCTGAAATTAAAGCTATTTTCATTTTAAAATCCGCCGGAAAGAAATTTCATGAGCCGTTCTTTTACTTCAAAAGGCTTTATGGCGGGCCGGCCCGCTTCCGCGGCGATGCTTTCGCTTATTCTTAAATGTATGAAAGTAAGTTCTGGAGAGCGTTTCCATTCTTCGATATACTTCGCGAGAGCTTCAAGATTTTCCGCGGCGATCGAGCGTTTATATCCGCAGCTATGCGCCGCGGCAGCAAAATCCACCGACGGCGAAACGGTGAACTGCCCGCCGGTAGAAGCGTGCGAACGGTTGTCTAAAAGCACGTGAAGCATATTGGCCGGCGAGTAATATCCCGCTGTGGCCATAGACCCCATTCTCATCAGAAGCGCGCCGTCGCCGTCTATGACGGCTATTTTCCGTTCGGGCCGGCAAAGGGCCAGGCCCAATCCTATAGAGCCGGCGCAACCCATCGAGCCTACCATATAAAAATTATTGACCCTGTCGCCAAGGTCGTAAAGCTCGCGGCCCGTCATGCCGGTGGCGGCTATCAATACGGTTTCGGGCCCGCAGCGCCCGGCGATTGTTTTTATGGCTTCTATTCTTGCGGCATAAAGGGTTTCGTCTTTATTATCTTCACAAACCGCGCCGGTTTGGCCGATCAATATATTTTTTGATAGATTTGCGGCAGGCCGCCTTTTTTCTTTTAATTTCACTTCGCCGAAAGTATTTTTTTTAACCACGAAAAAATACGTTTCGCCGCTTTTAACTGTTTCGGCGGCGTTTAAAAGCTGCTTACGCCACAAAGTTTCTTCGCCGGAAAGATAATCCCATTTTATTTTCATTAAATCGAGAAGCCCGCCGGTTATTTCACCCATAAGCTCGTGCTGCGGCTCGTCGGGGCAGCCGCTTGCGCCCCTCAGGCTTACGAAGCCTAGAAGCGGTATCCTGAATATATAATTGAGCGATGTGAGCGGCGAAACCGCGTTAGTGAGACCTGAATTCTGGCAGATAAAAACGGGCAGGCGCCCTCCCATATAAGCTCCGGCGCAAATGGCCGCGGCGTCGCCCTCATTTGCGGCCATAACATAGTCGCATTCGTTAAGGGCGTAATTTATGAAATATTTAAGGTATGAGCACGGCACTCCGCTGAAAAAGTTGAACCCCTCATTTTTAAGAGCGCCGCCGAATTGCGGTGTGTTTATCATAATCGAATTTCCCGGCTTGCCTTTTGGGCGAAATTAAATTAAAGTAATTATTTAAAATTTACAAATTTACGCTTTTCTGCAGATCTATTACGTTATTTACGTTCAACCACGAACCTTTTATAAACTTAACAAGGACGGGCATTCTTTTTGCAAGTTCATCGAGGAGGTCCTGCATTCCAAGCTTCTTGAAATTTTCACTGCGGCTCATTGATTTTATGCATTCGCGCATTGCGGCTGCGCCTTCTCCGCTCACTTTGATAAGTCCTATAAATTCTCCGCCGATTTCTTCTTTTGGAAGCTCAGGCGACATTTTTATAAAATTTACGCTCTGCGAATACAGTTTTTTCGAATATGCCGCGCTTGTTTTGACATAGTCGAAGCGGGGAGTGCCGTCGTATTCGTAATCGGCGTCCGCCACTATAGTTATGCCGCCGGGGTCGTTGATCAATTCGTTTAAAATATAGCTTTTAAAAACTATATCGCCATAGCAAATTATGGTGTTTTCACGAATTACGCCGAGCGCGAGGTAAAGCGAATAGAGCTCGCTGGTGCTGCCGTATTCATCGTTATCAATAAAATTGACGTTTTGAGCTTTTATTTTGTCTTTTGCAAAGCCGCGCACCACCGTTATATCTTTTATACCGGTCTGGTTGAAGTTGTCTATTATATTGAAAAGTATAGGCTTTCCGTCTATGTGTATGAGCGTTTTAGGAATGGATTCGGTCAATTCTCCAAGATTGCCGCGGCTTGCGGCGAGAACCACGGCGTTGAAGTTTTTGCCCGCGGCCGGAAGATATTTTTTTTCGGCCTCGCGCAGCTCTTCGTCGCCCTGTAATCTAAAAAGCTCCGCCACCGAAGCTATCTGGTCTTCTACGTTGATAAGGCTTTTGTCCGAATAAACTCGCGCGGCGATTTTCTGCATATTTGTAACGGCGGAGCGGATCATATGGTTTGCCCATATTATAAGGCTTATCTTTAAATCTTTAAAAACTTCGGTCGGGGTCGAGTAATATTTGGTCGGCACTATTATAACTGGCAGCTTTTCGCCCCAGTTTTTCATAAACGCTTCTATATCGGAAGGGTTGGATTTTTTGCTGTGGACCAGTATGGCGTCCGCCCCGGCTTCCCTGTATGCTTCGGCGCGCTTAAGCGCTTCCTCCAGGCCGTATCCGGCTATAAACGCCTCGGTGCGGGCCACGACCGTGAAGTTTTTGTCGCGCCTCACATCGCACGCGGCCTTGATTTTGCCGCAAAATTCCTCTATGGAGGCTAACGGCTGCGTTTCGCTTCTTATGAATGAATTGGTTTTTGGAAAAATTTTATCTTCGATGCATATCCCGGCGATATTTATCTGTTCGAGCTTTTTTACGAGCCGCCGCACGTTATTGAAATTGCCGTAACCCGTATCGCCGTCGAATAAAATGGGTATTTCGACCGAATCATTCATAAAATCCAGTATTTCGAGTATCTGCGTCCACGACGCTTCGTTGTTGTCGCGCACTCCGAGCGACGCCGAAATAGAAAGGCTGCTCGCCCAGATACCCTTGAATCCGGCCTCTTCAACTATTTTTGACGATATCCCGTTATGGGCTTCCATAATGAATTCGAGCCCCGGAGAAGTTATTAAATTTTTAAGCGCAAGAGTTTTTTCCATAATCGTAATTATACAATAGCGGTTTTTAATTGTAAAGCATTTAATGACAAAATAGGCTCTTTTTCATTTTGTGTGTATAAAAAAATAAAATATTTTTTTGGATAAGAGAAGAGAGGGGCAAAAACCCCCCTCCCTTCTCTTAAAATCCCTTTTAGCTCATGGTTCGTCTTGCTTTATTTTTCGTATTTGATTGTATCGAACTTCAGCTCGCCATAATAAAGAGAATCGTCATGATTATGCCCTTCGTCATTCACTGCTCTCATATCTATGGTCAGCCTGGGCGCTACCAGAATGCGAGAATTTTCGGAAACTCCTTCGGGATCTATTATAGAAGTCTTTTCAAGGCATTCGGGAAAGTATTTTTTTAAAACAGTTTCGAGGCCGGTTTCATATCCCATGTGAATGTCTTTTATTGACCAGACGACGGCGTTGCATTCCTTATAATCAAGAATGATAGTCGATTCTGACTCGAGATTGGCGGTATGACCGGAATCGGCTCCGCAGCTGATTTTAATTCGCAGTGAAGCCTTGCCGAGTTTTTTAGCCGAATGTTTTTTTGTGAGAATATTTATGAAATCTTGATTTTCGGCCGGGACCGTTATTACTGCGGATATGTTGTAAGATGAGCCTTTTTTATGGCGCGCCCAAACGGTCAGTCCTGCTCCAGCTGAAAAGCATTCGCGCATTATAATTTGGAGATTTTTTTCTTCGGCCAGACAGCTATAACACTCGAATATATTTGCGCGAGTAACTTCTGGGTCGATAAGGCGCGCCGGTGAAAGAGGTTCTGCTGCTTTTCTATATGCCGTTTCGAATTTTTCTTGTTCGGCTAACGAAAGACGCTTGTAGTCGCGGCCGCTAAAAAGAGTTTCTGACTTGAACCGCGAATTTTCGAAGGCTTCAGCCGCCGAGGGTAATACCGATATAATAACGGACAGAATACAAAGGAATAACGCCGTAGTTTTTTTCACAATACACTCACTTTCTCTATGCCGGTATAGTTTTGAATAATGGCCTGTCACGGCACTGAAATATTCGCCGGTAAATACATGCTATCAAATCGACGTCGTAGTGTCAACGGCCAATCGCCTTTATTTGTAGTATAAATGCGACAATGTGAGGGTTTATATTTATTAATACGTTTTTTTTTGATATAATATAATGAAGTAAAACGATTTTATGAGAATATTCAGTTTTGAGGCTTAAAATCAAGGAGTGATAAAATGACAAATCGCTCACGCGGCGCTATACTGTTTTCGATCGTTCTGACGCTTGTTTCGTTTTTCTGTGCGCAGGCCTGCTTTAACGCTCTGGCCGCATCCTCCGAGGAGGAAACGATGCTCGAGATGTTCGTGACAGGTCCGATCCAGCGCATCGGCGACACTATAATCAATCCGATGCAGGACCCGCCCGTTATGCCTTTCGATCTCGATCTGGTTACCCGCCTTGCCCGCACCGGCGACATCGTCATCGAGAACAATCAGGCTTTTCCCCAGTTTCATGCTGTTTTTGGAGCTGTTGTTCCCGATATGAAATACGTCCATGCCGGAATGGTGATCACCGGGGCCGACCTTATCGCGGGAGCGGCCGAGGTCAGGGCTCTGGACGTCAGAATGCGCGCTCCGGCGATTTACCGCATGGGAAAACGCAGTCTCGCACTGAACCCGAAGAGGGTAGTCGAACTCTGGCAAAAGGATGCGTTTATAGATCCAAACGGTTTATATGTAGTGGCCCCGGAGTTTCTTCTCGAGGCGAAGGGTTTGCGTATAATGGCCATGGAATTTCGCGATTATATGATGTTTCCGGCGCAAAACGCCTGCACGAAGGCTCTCATACTGCTTCGGCCGCAAAATATCGACGACTCCCGCCGCGCACTTATCCGCAAGTATCTCGCATATCACGTCATCCTCAGAACCGAATACGACCCGGCTTTTCGTGTGGATGAGATAGAGCGCGGCATAGTTCGCGACCGGGCGGGAAACGTAAAGGTTGATATGGCGATACCCCCCGTGAAATTGTACTGCACCGAGATCGGACATCGCGCCCTGCGCTTCGCCGATCTTCCCGGAGCCAGGCTGGTCCGCCCTTTCCAGAAAATACCCGACCTGTCCGTCGCTCCGCCTAAAGTCCAATCCTGGTGGAACCTGCCGCCGAACTACGGAGGATCTTATGTTCTGGCCGACGGTTTCATCGCATATAGCCACTACATGTACTCTACCTCGAAACCGGCGTCTCTCGAGATCGCCAGAAAGAGAGCCGATATGATCAAGCCCATCCGGCAGGAATGGCGCCGGACAGTTGAACAATTAACCTTGATCTTCAGGGGGCTGAAATAGACCGGAACCCGAAGGCGATGCGTCTTCAACTAAAAATTCATTATCTCATAATGGATCGTCACGGTCCCTACTCGACCGCTTTTAGAGGCTCGATCCATTTTGTTACGCCGAAGCCGTCCGGCGTTGCTTTTAAAACAGCTTTTCCGATCATGACCTTGCCCTTTTCATAGGCCCATATTTCGGCCTCGGACTCTCCGGGAGCGTTTATCTTATTGAACTTTCCGATCCAGGCGCGTTTTTCGATCTCGCCTTCTGGCGCGTCTTTCCAGTTAAATTTGTCGCCGTCTTTTTCGTCGCGCAGCAGGGCCTGCGATCTTACGAATGAGAAGGCGCCGTTCTTCCAGGCATAAACCCTGTAGGTGGAAGGCCTTACGTCCGACTGCGCGCGCGGCGAGAGAAGGACCGCGGAGCTGTCGCCGAAAATATCGCCCAGCGCTTCTATCGGCTCCAGGCCGAAGCCGGCGAATACGAAGCGGAACTCGTTTTTGTTGAATATTTCTTCTTCTTTGTATTTAGGCCCCGACCAGATAGTTTCCGTTTTGCCGCCGTTATTTTTCATTACGACAAGCTGGCCGCAGTAGCTGATTATCTCTTCGCTATCCGATTTTATGCCGTATGCGATGAGCGCCACTTTTTCTGGCGTGCCGTCGCGGTCGAGATCTATAGAGCGTTCCTCGAAGAGGTCGCCGTCCTTTTTTACCTTGTTGAAGTCGAAATCAGACTGGGCATACGCGGCGTTCGCGCCAAGAATAATAAAGACAAATATAAGAAGTAAGATATTTTTCATAAGACCACCCTTATTATATAAAAATAATGCTTTATTGGTATTTCGGCCTTAGCGCGTAGCGGTCTGCGGGACCGAGAGTTTCAATAGAGCGCGTTTTAGGGCATCCGGCGCTGGAGGAATTATCGATGGAGCGGCCGTCCTCGGCGACAAAACCTATGTGGCCCTCTCCCCACCATGTGATTATATCGCCGGATTTGAAGGGCGGAACCCTTACCTTTTCAAATTTTCCGGTGGCGAGTAGTTTCTTGACGAGCGTCGGGGCGTAATATTCGATCTCCGAGATCACGCCGGCTTTTTTCAGAACATAAGATACGAAGTAAGCGCAGGCGACGTTGCCCTGCTGCGTGATCCGCCAGCTGGCGGGAGTGTGGAAATTGCGGTTATTAACGTAAAGTCTCGCGGTATCGAGCACATTTTTAATGCTGACGCCGGAAGCCGCGTTTCCCATTGCGCCGCTGTTCTGCTGTTCGGAAGCCGCGTTTCCAGCCGCGCCGCCGCCGTTCGGCGTTGTAGACGAGCGGGCGCCGCTACCGGGAGAGGTAGAGATGCCGTCGGCATTGATGTTGCGGCTCAGGTCTTCGACCGAGTTTTGGGCCGAAAGGTAGCCGAGCGGAAAAATAATTATCGATAAGGCGATCAAAAAAAGACATATACGGGACCGTAACATAGGCAACACCTCGATTTATAGATTTGATAAGTAATGCCGGAATAAAAAATATCTATCATTAAAATTATAATTTAAAAATGCCAGGTTTGTCAATATATGTGGACAAATACCGCATTTTTACATAAAACTCATTTCATGTGTTGTTTAACTTTAAATTAAACGCTTCAATTTTTTTGCCGATATCATGTCTTAAGGTTTTATAATATAGTCAGTAAATTTTTAATAATAAACTATTTCACTAAGGAGAAAATTAATGTCTAAAAAAATCATTTTACTTACAATTGTAGTTTTCTTGACCGTTTTAACGATTAATCCGGCTTTCGCGCGCGAAGACCTGAAGCTCGATCTCAATATCAAATCGCTCGACGCTTCTAAATTTCCCGTAATACAGGCTTATGTAACGGTTACCGACCGCGACGGCGCATATTACAGAAACCTTACCGAATCCAACTTTGCCGTAGCCGAAAACCGCTTTAAACTCGATTCGTTCGTGGTTGAATCGTCGCTCAAGAATATGCACATCGTTTTATGCCTGGATAACTCCGCTTCCATGAAAAAAGATATGGCCGAACTTCAGCGCGCCGCGTTCACATTTATCAAAGGCCTCGATCCGACCGATAAATGCTCGATACTGACTTTCAATAATAAAACTTCCGTTTTACAGGACTTTACTAACGATAAATACGCCCTTTCAAACGCGGTGTTTCAGATGCGCGCCCGCGGCGGCACGCTTTTATACGACAGCCTTTTTACCGCCATCAATAAATGCGCGATCGTGGAAGGCAAAAAAGCCATCGTTCTTTTCACCGACGGCAAGGACGAAAGCTATTCCGGCTCAAAACCTTTTTCCAGACATACTCTTGAAGAAGTCCTGGCGCACGCTAAACAGGTCGAAGTGCCCATATATGTAATCGGAATCGGAAAAGATTTTAATGAAAATATACTTTCCGCGCTCGCTAACGAAACCGAAGGCACATACTACTACGCGCCTTCGCCTTACGAACTTTCACGCCTCTTTAAACAAATAGTGCAGAGCTTTAAAACTTATTACAAGATAATTTTCGCGACGCCCTGCCAGACTAAAGACCAGACCGCCCGCCTGGTCGAAGTGGAAGCTACCATTGGTGATATGCTCGGCCATAACCAGGTTTTATATCTGGCTCCGGCTTCAGGACGCGCGGCTAACCAGAGCTACGTGCCCATAAAAGACGACTGCGTCGATTGCGATTTCAGGGAAGATACTAAATTCAAACATTTGCGAAGCAGATAAACTTCCGCCGGCTGGCGAAGCTTATAAAATAGGATAGGAAAAGTTATAAAAAAAAGGCTGTTTCAAAAATATTCGAACAGCCTTTTTTTATTTTAGTTTTTGCGGTTACAGCGGAGTTTTTAGTTGTTGTTCTCGCTTGCGCTCGAAGCCTGCTCTTCTGACTTTAGAAACTTTTCGACGCGCTTTTTCACTTCGGTCCTGATATCTACCGTGTCCCAGAATTCTATTTTTTCCCTGTCGGCAGATACGGTGTCGAACAGGATTCTAAGGGATTCCGTGATAGCGTTGAGATGTATGTCGGCGTTCGAGACCATAGCGGGCATCTCTTTTTTCAGCTGATCTATCTTTCCGCATTCCAGATACATCTCGACTTTAGCCATATTCAGGCTGAACGGCGCCAGAAGATTGTTTATGTTGTGTAAAACCACGCCCGTCAGATTTTGAAGCGTGCCGATCGCTTTTTTTGTTTCCGCACTGTACTCGTTTTCGCGCATTTTTACCTCCGGATGATATTGAAAATGATGCGATATTTATTGTATGGCACCGAACTTGACCGTATATTTATTTTTTTACGTCCGTTAATAAACGAATTTACCAGGATTCTTTATTTAAGCAGCCCGTCGAGCTTTTCAGAATTTTCTTCGCCTTCGCCGCTTATCTTGACGAATTTTCCTTCGAGTTCGAACAAAACGTTGTGCCCGAGAGCGCAGTATTTACCGGCACGCGGATACCTGGAGATCAGGGCGAAATATAATTTCGAACCGAACTTCACGTTTACTATATTTTTGGCGTCGCGCTTTTCGTCGAAAGTCGAAATACGCCATTCGTCGCCGCGCTTTACGAAAGTTTTGTCCTCGACGTAGCGCATCGATTCGGGATCTATTTTGCTGTAGTCGAACGCCCTGTCGCTCGACTGTATTTTTTTGACGGCGCGGCTCATGTGGACGGCGTTCGCTCCTGAATCTTCTTTCATAGATTTTTCCGAAGACGGCGCCATGAAAACGTTGGCGTTGTCGAATGCGTCGCGTTCCGATGCGGATAACGAACTTCCCGGCGCCTGCGCCCCGGCTTTAACTTTTTCGTCGTAAAATCTCTGCCTGCGCTCTATCATTATGTTGGGCGAACCGCCTATCTGCGCTTCGTCTTCAAGAACTAAAAACGAAGTGTAAGGCGTCATTATGCCGTGCTTTTTCGACAGCTCGACGATCTCTTCTTTGAGCTCCTTGTTTTCGCCGTGCAGCCTTATTTCTTCGAGCAGATAGCCGATGCGCCTCTGCGCCCATATGCGCGGCAGAAAGTTGTTGTCGTCGGTCTTTTCGGCGAAATTAACGTCGTTGGAATACTTTTTTTCAGTTCCAAGGACTTTGCCCTTGATCGTCGCGGCGCTGGCGCCGCCTTCGCGATAACGCCCTATAAGAACGAGCTGCGAGCCTTTGAAAAAATCCGGTATTTCCCTCGGATAAGCGTTGTCGGTCTTTATTTTGCCGAAATCGACGCTCACGTCGGTAAGCACGGGCGAAGCTATTTTGGTATAGAAATTCGATACTTTTAATTCGATATCTTCGTTTTCTGTAACATATTCGATTACTCCGTTGTTTTCAACGGCAAGCTTGTCGAGCAGAGTAGTGTTTAAATCTGTGCCGACGCCGAAACAGAAGATCTTGATTTTAAGTTCGTTTTCTTTTTTGACGTTTTTAAGTATTTCTAAAGGATCGGTAATATCGACCGTCGGCATTCCGTCGGTTAAAAATACTATAAATGCAGGCTTGTCTTTGGCGAAATCCATTTTAAGCGCCTTGTAAAGCGCCTCGTTGATATTGGTCCCGCCGATCGCCCTCATGCCTTCTATATATTTAAGCGCGTCTTCTATATTTTCTTTCTTTGCGTTTACCAGGTTTTTTTCATAAGGCTTAGGCTCCGTGGCGAAACTGATAATATTGAACCTATCTTCTTCTTCGAGGTTGTTGACGCAAAACTTCAAAGCGTTCTGGACCTGCTTGTGCTTGTCGCCGCTCATGGAGCCTGAAGTGTCGACGACGAAGCAGATGTCTTTGGGTATGACTTTCTTTTCGGTCTCCACTTTCGGAGAGGCTAAAAGCATAAAATACCCGTCTTCTTTAGCTTGCTTATGCGATATGAGGCTTATTCCGAGATCGTCGTCGGAAACCGTGTAGTAAAGAGTAAAATCCTTGTCGGGTTTCGAGTTTGACTCTTCGAAGGATACCTTTACTTCTTTGTCCGAAGTCTTTTGAACGTCTATTTTATGCGACGGCGAATAAACGTTTTTAATACCTGATTTCGATTTGATATTTACCGCGACCGAAACGGTCTGAATAGGCTTTGAAGAGAATTTCTCCGTGTTTAAAGGATAGACGTATTTGACTATTTTACTGTCCTGATTTAATACCTGCTGATATTCGAGCTGTATGCGCTTTTCGCCGCGCGCCGGAACGGGATAAACCCTGGCTTTGAAAAGATTGGTGCCCATATACTCCAGAAGCGCCGGATCCTGCTTTCTTCTTACGATGTCTTCGTAAATGTTCCGGGCCTTGTCTTTATCCATAAGCTCCGCCGATTGACGCTTGCCGTCGATGAACATTGCGAAATCTGATATGGTGGCGCTTTCGGGAATCGGAAAAATATAAGTGCCTTCGAGGTCCTGGTTTTCTTCATTGATAAAAACCTGATCGACGGCGGTTTTTGAAACCTGCTCGTTGATTTCTACCGAAACTTTGTGAAACTTGATGGAAGGAGGAGTCAACTCGCGGGCGAACCTTCTTTGAGGCGGAAAGTCTGGCGGATAATCCACGATGATAAACCCATCGGCGTAAGCCGTGGAAAACATGCATAAAAAAGCTATAAGCGTTAGCAAAAATAAACCATGGAGCCCGTTCGTCATAAAAAACAACTCCTTTTAATGTTTCAATGATGCGTTATTCAAGTAAGGACTTTTAATCATTATATAATAAAGGCAAAAATATTTCAATCTAATATTTAGGAATTCACAAATCATTGACTTATAAACCGATATCGTGTATAATCAAGATCCGTGCGGCCTGTTTTGTTTTAGCGGCAACCGCATCATAAAATTTATGCTATACCGCTCGGAATTTCTATTTTTCAGAAAAGGGCCGGAAAAATATGGTCAGGACCGCATTTATAATAAAAGACATAAACTCATGGACCGGCGGCTTCAACTACTATAAAAGCCTCATCGGCGCCGTCTGTAAGCTTGCGGACCGTGAAATCGAGCCTGTCGTTTTTACCGCGGCGTCGCAGGCGGACGAAATTAAAGCGAAAATGGGATTCGATATAGAATATCACGGCCTTTCATGCCTCGAGCCGAAGTCCGTTTTGTCTTACCTGGGCCGGGCCATGAAAAAAACCTTCGACAGGAACCTGGTTTTTGAAAAATCCCTTATAAAATATAAAATTAACGTGATTTCGCACACCTCTAATGCCGAAGCCGGGCCTGAACTTATAAAAATAGGCTGGATACCGGATTTTCAACATATACATCTGCCGGAAATGTTCGATCCTGGGCTCCTGGCTTACAGAAACAAAACTTATATGGAACTGGCCGAAAAATCAGACGCCGTTATTTTAAGCAGCCTTGACGCTTTCGCCGATTTTAAGAAATTCGCTCCGGCATATGCCGCTAAAGGCAGAGTGCTTAATTTTGCCCAAAATGTAGCTGTAAAGGCTTTCGATTCGGACCGTTACGCCAGAATTAAGTCGGAATATAATTTGCCGGACAAATATTTTTATATACCTAACCAGTTCTGGAAACATAAAAACCATCTTACGGTCCTTGCGGCACTTAAAATATTGAAAAATTCAGGAAAGCCGGTGCCGGCAGTAGTCCTCAGCGGACTTTTGAAAGATTACCGCAATGCCGGCTATATCGGCGAAATACAAAACTATATAGATTCCGCCGGTTTGACTGAAAATATAATGATGCTGGGTTTGATAGAATATGAGGAAGTATTTTATCTGATGAGACATTGCGTGGCGGTCATTAATCCTTCCCTTTTCGAAGGCTGGAGCTCGAGCGTCGAAGAGTGTAAAGCTATAGATAAAGACGTTATTTTATCTAACATAGGAGTGCATATCGAGCAGGCGCCGCCAAAAGGCAAATATTTTAACCCTTCCGATGCCGGTGAACTGGCGGAAATTTTATCGGGATACTGGCTCGAACCGCCTTTTTACGACGACGGCGCGCTGGCGGAAAAATTGAAGCTCCATGAGATCAGAAGGATTGATTTTGCCCGGAAATATCAGGAAATAGTCCTTTCTCTGGCCGTCAAAAAAAATAAAACTGCGTCTGGCGGGTGTGCATAATCAATGAATAAAGGCGATACTAATTTCGATAAAACCGGAAAAATCTCCCGCGGTCCGGAACTGTTGAGAAAAACGTCCCGCGGCGAAGGATATCCCGCGGTAACCGTAATTACCGTCGTAATGAACGGCGCGGAATACGTCGAGCAGACCATTCAAAGCGTTCTGGGGCAAAACTATCCTTATACGGAATATATAATCGTCGACGGAGGCTCTACCGACGGAACCGTTGACATAATAAAGCGTTATGAAGATCGAATTTCCCGCTGGATCAGTGAAAAAGATTCCGGCATAAGCGAAGCGTTCAACAAAGGCGTGGCGCTCGCCGGAGGCGACTATATCATAATGATGAATTCCAGCGATTATTTTTACGATAACAGGGCGATAGAAAAACTCGCTAATTATATTAAAATAAACGTTCCCGACGAAAATACCATAATTTACGGCGGCGCGGTCGTAATCAACCGCGTCGGCGGCTTCGACATGTGCCAGGCCGATCATGAAAATCTTTCGAACGACTGCTCTTTTTGCCATCAGTCGGTGATAATGCCCAGAAAAATGCTTTTGGAGAATAAGTTCGACGAACGCCTTAAATACTCCATGGATTACGATTTATGGCTCCGACTTCTTGATAAAGGCGCGAAATTCGTGCGCATAAAAGACGCGGTGGTTTCGGTTTACAGGACCGGCGGCGTGAGCTCCAACGCCGACGGCGTGATATTTAAATGGATCGTCAGGGCCCTCAATCTGAGGCGCGTTGAAGTGGGAAGCCTGGTAAAGGCCCTTGGCGAATGGGCTGCGGCCGGGTTGCGCGCCCGGTTCAAAAAAATTATTGGCGAACCGCTTTATTTAAAGCTGCTGTCTTTATATTACAGGCTGAAACTTAAAAAATAAGAAGCACGCCATACGGTTTTATAAAATTTTAAGGCTGTTTTTATTTCATATGGGTAGGTATTAGTCAATAGTGTAGAGTGAATAGTGAATAGTTAAGGTTGGAGCTCGCCCTGCGAGCTTTATTAATAAAATATGAAAAATCCTTTAATTCTCCACTCTGAACTTTAAACTTGATTAAAAAGTTTTACCCACACAAATCGAGAAAGAACCAATTTTAATTTATACTTTTTTGGGGTTTTATTGACATTTTTCGCTTATTTTGATACAATCACCCCGAATTATGCTTACACATCCTCTTAAATTATTGCGCCAGTATTTCGGCTATTCTCAATTTAGAGACGGCCAGCCGGAGCTTATCTCGGCTATCATATCGGGCCGCGACGCGCTGGGAATAATGCCGACCGGCGCCGGCAAATCGCTATGCTTTCAGATCCCCGCGCTTATGGCCAGAGGCGTTGTTATAGTCATATCGCCGCTCATATCCCTGATGAAAGACCAGGTCGAATCGCTTCGCCAGGCCGGATTGCCGGCCGCTTTTATAAACAGCACCCTTACCGTTAACGAATACAGAAGCATCGAAAGCGAGGCTTTAAAAGGGACATATAAATTGATTTATGTCGCCCCCGAAAGACTTGAAAACCCGAGCTTTTTAAAGATATTAAACGAGATCCGCGTGAGCATGGTGACTATAGACGAGGCCCATTGCGTATCTCAGTGGGGCCACGATTTCCGTCCGAGCTACCTTAAAATAGCCGAAATGATATCTATGTTCAAAAAAAAGCCGGTCGTGTCGGCTTTTACCGCCACCGCGACGCCGCTGGTTAAAGAGGATATCGTAAAACTTCTTAAGCTCGACGATCCGGTAACCGTTGTGACTGGATTTGACCGTAAAAACCTTTATTTCGAAGTCGACAGGCCGGCCGATAAATGCGAGTTCATGCTCGATTACCTTCGCAAAAATTCAGGAAAGAGCGGTATTATATATTGCATAACCAGAAAACTGGTGGAGAGCGTTCACGAAAAGCTTAAAAACGCCGGAATAGAATCCGTCAGATACCATGCCGGACTTCCAATGAAAGAAAGAAAAGCCGCGCAGGAAAAGTTTATATACGATCAGGCGGGCGTCATCGTCGCGACTAACGCTTTCGGAATGGGTATAGATAAATCAAACGTCAGGTTCGTGCTGCATTATAATATGCCTAAAAATATAGAAAGCTATTATCAGGAAGCGGGCAGAGCGGGCCGCGACGGTGAAAAATCCGAATGCGTGCTGCTGTTTTCCGGCTCCGACATAATAATGAATAAATTCCTGATCGAAAACAGCGACAGGGATAAAGACGCCGCCGGCGCGCCGCGCACTGATAAAACCAACGAGCTGAGAAAACTTTCGCAGATGATCGAATACTGCTCTACCGGCTCTTGCCTTAGAAGTTACGTTTTAAAATATTTTGGCGAAAAACCCGGCGAATGCGGATGCGGTAACTGCGGCAATTGCATAAGCACGGGCAGCCTCGCGGACATGACCGTTCAGGCCGCAAAGGTGCTTTCATGCGTTAAACATATGGGTGAACGCTTCGGAAGCTCTTTTACCGCAGAAGTGCTTCGCGGCGAAAATTTCGAGAGAGCCTCAGAATACGGCTTCGACGCGATCCCGTCTTACGGGGCGTTAAAGGAATTTTCAGCTCCGGCCATTAAAGATCTCATATCTTCGATGGCGGCTTCAGGCTATTTAACTATAGACGAAAGCGTCTACCGCACTATTTCTTTGAGCGAAAAAGGCGCCGCGGCGCTTGAAAACGAAGAAACCATAATGATAAAACATAATAAAGGCAAACCCGAAAAAAAACGGGCCGCCGCCAAACAGCCGGCCAAACCAACGTCGGCCGAAAATGCGGGCGATATGCGACTTTTCGATATACTAAAAGCGCTGCGGCGCGAATTGGCCGATAAGCAGAGAGTTCCTCCGTATCTTATTTTTTCCGATGCTGCGCTGAACGGCATGTGCAGTCTGCTGCCTTCCACCGCGGAAGAATTTCTTGAAGTCAGCGGCGTGGGGCAGAATAAGCTCAGACGCTATGGAAAAATTTTCATGGCGGAGATCGAAAAATTCGTAAAATCAAAAAAATAAGATGCTTAGCGAATTACCACGGACGTTTTTTAATACATTTAATGTATGTTATTCTCTATTAAGCGATACCGAGGAAATTAATAAATTATGGTCAAATGTGCGAATTGTATGGAACCGATAATTCCCTCCGAAAGCGGTAAAACGGATAGCGTAATATATTTTTTCATAGTTATGTTTCTGATTACCGTTTCTTTTTCTACTTTTTTGTCGAACTTCGCTCTTTATTCGGCAATCGCCGCTCTTTTATATTCAAGATTCTCCGGCGGCGCGGCGGCGAAATTCAAATATAGCCCGGTTTATTCCATAATGTTACTGTTCGTCGCCGCTAACATCCTGGGGCTTTTTACAAGCGGCCTGGGCCTGGCCGGAATAGGAAAAATCAAAAACGTCATGGCTTTTCTGGCTTTTTTTCTGGCCTATGAAAAAGGTTTTATGCTCGTAGATAAAATAAAAATGATGGCCCTGCTTCAGTCGGTCAACTTTATTTTACTCTTGACCGCCATTCTTGCAACCGCTTTCGGCCTTACCGATATCGTTTATTTTCAGGATTTCGTTTACTGGCCAAGCAAATATAGCGGCCTTTTCGAAGTGCCCATAACTTACGGCGAGTTCCTGGTTATGATGCAGTGTATATCCCTGGCGATAATTTTGGGCGCGAAAGACGCATTTGAAAGCCCTCAAAAACGCGGCTTGTTCCTTGCTCTTATATGCGCAAACGCCGCCGCCCTTCTGCTTACATACTCGCGCGGCCCCTGGGCCGCAATGGTTCTGGCCGTATTCGCCCTTCTGCTTTTTAACCGGTATTACAGGATTTTTGCGGCGGCGTTGATTGTTTCCGCTTTAGCCGCCGCGGTCGTCATTTACCCGCCGGTTAAAAACTTTGCCCTTTTAAACGATCTCAATGCGCGCGTAATGAGCACGCTCGGCGGATACTCCAGCGGCAGGGAAGTTATATATGCCGCCGGAATCGCCATGATAAAAGATAACCCCGTAACCGGCGTCGGAATAGGCGGCGTCGAAAAGAATTATTCCGATTACGTCAGAAGGGTCGAATGGGCTCCCGAAGAACGCAAAAAAATGGTTTACGGCCATCTTCATAATCTATACCTTCAAATATACGCCGAAACCGGGTTCGCGGGTTTCGCCTCGTTTATATGCCTTTGCCTTTACGTTTTAGCCGGCCGGCTTATTAAAAAAATCAATAGCATTAAAGAAGAAGGCGCTGTCGAAAAAGCTTTCGCCGCGGGAACCGCACTCGCTTTTGCTGCGGTTCTGGTGATGGGGCTAAGCGAATACAATATGTTTAACAATGAAATAAGCCGTATTTTATGGTTTTATACAGGCATGGCGCTGGGCGAAAGAAAAAACTGAAGGTGATGATGGCGATTGCCGGATTCGCAAAAAAATATGTTTGAAAATCATTTTATTTTAAGGGAAATGAAGGATATGGTTACCGGTCAAAATAAAAAAAGCTTGACACAAAAAAACTTTACTGATAAAATAGCACTAATTTGACTGCGGGTTTTGATTGACAACATTATATCGTGTTCGTGAATTACGAGGAGGTGAAACAAACAAATCCTATAGCACGGGTGCGGTATTGTTATTAGCAAAAACCGGTTGGGTTAAAAACGGTTCGCCGGCGAAAGCGGGTGGGCTAATCTTGAAAAGTGAACTAAAAGTAGACGGGAAGTTTAAACGAAGTAGCGTTAAAGGTAACAAGGACACTTAAAGGCAAAAAGTTTAGGCGCCCCCCGGAAGCTTCGGTGAACGAAGTAAAGGTTTAATTTAATCTCGGTCAGATTAAACCAAAAAAAATCAAAAATTTACAAGGGGGATTTGAAAATAATGAAAAAAGGTTTATTATTAGTAGTTGTAGTGGTATTCTTGGCAACAGCAATCGGTGCTGCATTCGCAGGTCCGTTCTCGGACGTTCCGAAAAAACATTGGGCTTACGAAGCAGTTAACAGCCTCGCTGCAAAAGGCCTTCTCGAAGGTTATGCTGACGGCAAATTCAAAGGCGCAAAAGCTATGACCAGATACGAAATGGCTCTTTTAGTAGCTCGTTTAATAGACAAAAAATTCGGCGGCGCTGACCTCGAAACCTTACAGAAACTCACAATCGAATTCGCAGACGAACTCGCGCTCCTCGGCGTTAAAGTTCAGGCTCTCGAAGAAGAAGTAAAAGTTATCCGTAACGACGTTGACACTCTGAAAACAGACGTTGACACCCTCAAAAAGAACGGCTTCAACAAATTCAGAGTTACTCTCGAAGACCGCGTTCGTTTCGAAGACAACAAATACAAAGACTTAAACGCTGGCGTTGCTGATCTTGGTAATTCAAGATTCGTAAACAGACTCCGCATGAACATCAAAGGTCAGGTTGACGATAACGTTTCTACGTTCTTATCGTTACAGGACTCAACAGTTCACGGTTTCGCGACCCAGAACAACCCTAACACTGGTTTCAACAACGATACCGCGGCTGACACGAACCGTGACCTCTTCTTAGGTTACATCGACGTCAGAAATTTCGGCGGCGGTCGCTTAATCGATAACTTCAGAGCCGGCCGTTTCACCTTAACAATAGGCAAAGGCCTCGTTCTCGATAACGAAGTTGACGGTCTCTTAATAAAGAAAGCTCACAAAAATACTAATTTCGCATTCGCAGCTCTCGACACTCGTAACAATTTCGCAGCTCGTGGCAACAATGACGGCCTCGATGCCAAATTGTTCACAGTTGACCACGCCTGGAAACAAGTTGCAGCCGGCGCTTACTATTTCACCAAATCCAGCGCTTACGACCGCATCAGCGGTACTGGCAACGCTTACTCGGCTCTCGATATGTACGGTTTAACCCTCGATGGCAAAATGGGCAAACACGTTGTTGCTTTCGCTGAATTCCTTGAACAGAAACCTGCAAAAGACAAATCGCTCTACGTTATCAACAATATCGACGCTGCTAACAACTGGAAAGGCCAGGCTTTCAAACTCGGCGTTGAATGGACAATCAACAACCGTTGGGACTTAACAGCTCTCTATCAGGAAAGACAGAAAGACTTCTTAGTTCTCGGTATCAATGATGACTACAGCGATTCAGCTTACTACGGAAACAACGTATACGCTAACTGCGGCCTTGCTGGCAACACATGGTCAAAAGCTGGCGCAGCTGTTGCTGACTCATTCAATAATTCAAAAATCGCCGGCGTAATCCTCGGCTACAAGGCTACCGACAAATTACACATGGATGTTTGGTATGAAGATTTAAAAGCTAAAACGGAAAACGCTGTTGGCGCTTCTGGCAATTTCGATCAGAACACCGTTCAGTTAGTCGGTACCTACCAGTACAGAGAAAACACAGCTTTCAAACTTCGTTACAGAACAACCAAATACAAAGACGACGATGCTGACTACACAGCTCTCGGCGTTGGTGCTCCTGCTGACCACGATCAGGTTCGTTTAGACCTCAATGTTAAATTCTAATTTAACATAAAACACTAAACTAAAGCGGATAAGGGTAGATATACTTCTACCCCCCGCGATATAAAGAAAACCCCGGCTGACATTTAATGCGGTCGGGGTTTTTTCTTTCAAGTTAACAGTTAACAGAGAACAGTGAATAGTTAATGATTTTTGACATTTTAAAAGGCGCCGAACCACATAACAAACTTACCTTAAATAATAAAAAAGTCCTCATCTGTACTCTATTCTCTATTATCTGTACTCTATTCTCTTGACTTATTTTAAGCCGGTGTGTTATAATCTTAAATAGGTGATTTAAATGAAAATATTAAAAACTGCTCTGGTCATTCTGGCGCTTGGCGCCGGCTTTTCTTTTTCCCACGCGGCCGAAGAAATTATATTTATCAATGGCGACCGTATTACCGGCGACATAGTATCATTGAAAGGCGGCACCTTCGAAGTCGAAGCCGGCTTCGGACGCATATCAGTCCCGAAATCCAGCATTCAAAAGATCGAATTCAACTCGTATTCAATAGGCTCGCCTTCCGCGGCTTCAATTATAAAACCAGACGATCTTATTAGTTATATTCAAAATTCAAAATTATCCTTTTACGTCGATTCGGAAAAATTGAGCGCAAATAACTTCGCCAATCAAATCCGCCTTCGCTGGGCGATGAAACTTGCCCAGATCAAAGAATTGGACGAATTCCGCGAAAAACTGGTTTCATATTCGCCTAAAACCGGAGCCGATAACCTGGTTGAAATATCTAAAGGCAAAAAAATAAAAGTTTGCGACTGGCTGGATTCTATATTAAAATCTACGCGCCGCGATATCAAATCGTCGGCCGATGTAAATCCGGATTTAAACAATACCGAAGAAAATGGCGAAAATACCGGCAAAAAATTTAAACGGAAATAAATCCTTATAAGTAAAGGAGACGGACTATGCCGAATACGGCTTCAAGCGAAAAAAAACAAAAGGCGAAGTTTTTTGAACCTTCGTTCGATGAAACTGTCGGTAAAATTCTGGTCGAAAAAAAATACCTGACCGATGCCGAACTTCAAAATTATATGAAAGCCTGCGCATCACAAAAAAAGCGCCTGGGAACAATATTGCTTGAAAATAATATACTGTCTCGCCGCGACCTTTACTCGATCATTTTATCACAGATGAAGAATAAAGACCTTCCGACCGTCCTAGTCGAAGAAAAATTTATTTCCTTCGACGAGCTTACCCGCGTTTTCCTTATTAAAAAAGGAAATCTCAGAAAGCTCGGCAAATATCTTATAACTTCAGGCATACTTTCCGAACAGAATTTCGCCCACGCGCTGGCGAAGGCTTTCGACTTAACTTACATAGCGCCGGCTAAGCTCGAAGCCGCAAAAATTATTCCGGAAGGCGTCGATCCTTCCTTTTTTACGACCTTTCTGACGATTATTACTAAATACTCGCCTAAAAATAAAGAAATCGAATTCGCTATATGCGATCCGTCTAATATAGGCGACATTTTGAACTCGTCTTTTTTCGCGTCTTATAAAATAAGTTTCGTCATAACTTCTTTCAGCGCCATATTAAAGGCGCTCGAAAATATATGCCCTAAAAACGCCCGAAGCGTCCCTATAGACGAATTCAGCGAAATAGAAGTGAACGAACAGCTCGAGGAGTTTAAGAGCGTAAAATCGTTTAAAAGGCCTTCAAACTTCCCTCAGGAAGTGCTCGATATTATCGCCGATAATAAAAATTCGCTCGTCAGGCCGCTGTTTGAAATTTTATACGATTCGGCACGCGCTAATGCCAGCGAAATACACTTCGAAGCCTTCGGCGACCATATTAAAATTTTTATTAAAATCAACGGCCGCTTTTTTAATTTAACTCATTCTATAAAACCGGAAAATTACGATTATATAGTCGCCAAGATTAAATACCTGGGAAAGCTCGATTACCAGGAAGATCGTATATTCCAGGTTTCGAATTTTGCATTGAACCTTTCCAGCCTTAAGCTTTTCGTCAACGCGCTTACCGTGCCCGCGCTTTTCGGCGAAAATATGGTGCTGAAAATCCTTTCGCTAAATAATTTTCCCAGGCCGCTCGAAAGCTATTTTAAACACCAGAAAAATTATTGCGCCAGACTCCGCGATGCGCTCGTTCAGAAATCAGGCCTTTTAATTTTAACTTCGCCCGATTCTTTCGGGCTTACCAAACTTTATTATACTTTGCTCAACGAACTTTCAAAAATGAACCTCGATAAAAAAATAGTGTCAATTGAAAAAGATCTTATTTGCCCGCTTAACGATATCGCGCAGGTTGAATATTCGCAGGTGAACGAGCCGAGCCTTAAAATGCTTCACGAAACCGCTATAAATCTTGGCGCGGATATAATAGCCACAAGCGTCATGCACGACGTTTCGTCGTTCGAACATGTTCAAAAATCCCTGGCTACAGGCGCCCTGGTTATATTAACCATGCAGGAGCCTTCGGTCGAATCGGTTTTAAATAAAGTAGCTTCATTGAATCAGGCTAAAGATATTTTTTCGTCGAAACTTACCGTAATGGCCGCTAAAAACGTCGATTTTATATGTAATTTCTGCCGCGAAGAGGATTTCGACGAATCCGTAAAACGCGCATGCAAAATTTATCACGGACGCGGATGCCCTAAATGCCATATGACCGGCGTCGGCGCACAGTCTTTTATTTTTGAAATGGCGGCTTTTGAAGGAGAAAATAAAAAAATACTTCTGGACTCCCTTAAAGGCAAATCAAAAATATCCGGGCTGCAGTATGACCGCTTCGAATTGCTTATGAACGAATTTTGCGGTGAAGGCGTTATTTTTAATTAATTACCCGGCCGTTGACAAAACTCATTTTAGCGGTTATAATTATTGTGAATCGTTTTATGACGCTGAAATGAAAGGGTGATTTGTATGTCGAATAAATCTAAAAATAAAATTTTTATATCGTTATTGACCGCCGCATTCTTTCTTGCCGCGTTCGCCGTTTACGCCCAAAATATGCTCACAGACACAGACGCGGACCGGCTCGGACTCAAAAAGCCCAGAACAGTTACCGAAGCCCAAACCCTGATGCAGGCGTCTTATAAAGAATGCATGCAGGCTATAAACGATTTTAACAACGATAAAATAAGCGGCCGCGAATCCGATGAAAAACTCCAAATTTACATGTACTATAAATCACAGTACGATGCCATGCTCAAGCAGCAGAACGCTTCGCCGCAGGTAAACCAGAACCAGGGAAGCGAACCCGCCGAATCTAATACCCGCGATACACGCAACCGCGAAACTGACTCTGCGGCAAATAACTCCAACAACGGCTCGAATAACGCAAATAATTCAAATTCCAATCAGAACGCTCAGACTAACTATAATCCGCTCCCCAATTCGGAGCTGGTAACCGACCGCGTACTCCGCGAAACCGGCTCCCTGGCTAAAAATAAAGGCTTTTTCGCCAGCATATTGGATTTTTTCAGCGGCCTTTTCGGAGGCGGCTCTAAAGGCGAAAAATTGCTCGACGTCCCGCTGCGCACCCAGCTCGATCCGGCCAACGGCCCTAACGGTACGCATTACTGCGCCCCTACATGCCTTGCAATGGTCCTTGAATATCACGGCATAAAACTCAGCACAAAAGAAGTGGCTAAACTCTGCAATACCGACACTAAAGGCACTACTTATTCCGACGATATGCTCAACGCGGCTAAAAAATTGGGCCTCAACGGCAGCTTC
Source organism: bacterium (assembly GCA_029571125.1). Taxonomy (GTDB): domain Bacteria; phylum Muiribacteriota; class UBA9980; order UBA9980; family UBA9980; genus UBA9980. Next base: position 1,258 of record JAKPTH010000501.1, on the reverse strand, counting down.
GCCGGCGGCGGCGCAAATATAGATTGGCTTAAAAGCACCACGGCCAGCGGAATACCCGTTATAGTTTACGTCGATACCCGCAGCTACGGCATGGCCGACGGCCACTGCATGGTAGTCACGGGCGTAAAAGACGGATACGTTTACGTCAACGACCCCTGGACCGGAAAACAACTTCGCTACGGCACCGCAGCTTTCAATGCCATCTGGACAACCAGAAGCTACTACGGCGTTGTCGTTAAAAGATAGATTGTTTACGATTTGAAATTTAAACCGCTTTTCATTTTGTACGGATAAAATTAATTCAAAATTTTTGGATAAGGGAAGGCGAGGTGCCAACGGCCCCTCCCTTCCCTTATAATCCCTTCCAACCCCCGATTTCCCTGACGCTTTATGCCTGTTTGTGCCGGCTTTTCCGCCGACGCTTTAATTCATATGCGCTTTTCTCTCATGCCGCTACAATTTTTTTCTGATTTTCTTTATTTTTTCTTAACTGCTAAAATTTCTTTTTCTATTTCTGTTTTTTTGCAGACACGCGCTTACGCGCGCGTCTGCGCAGCAATAATGGCCTGCCGGTGAGTCAGCATAAAGTTTTATTATTAGCAATAAGGCTCATCAACCTATTTTTAAGTTGCTTTTAAGCGTGTAGCAGGGGCCAGACAAAATTTTTGAGGGCCGCCTCCTTGCCATCCATGGCATCGGCGGCACTAAGACATCCATGTCTGTCGGGCAAGAAGCTTATCTGGAGTCATGGATGGGCGAGAGGTCGGGGCACGGAAGCCCTAATGCCGCACGCGCCACGGACGGCATCGGCGTGCGGCGCCCGAGCACGAGCGGCAAAAATCCCGGAGGGATTTTTGAACGAGTCCCCGAAAAAATTTGTCTGGCGCCCTGCCATAAACTACCCGCTTAAAACACAAGAGAACCAGTTTAAAATTCAATTGTTCTTAATAAAAATTTAAGAGCTGTCATTCATGAAGAAGCAGGAGCACGAGCGATGAAAATTCCGAAATGACTTTCAAACGAGTTTTCGAAAAAATTTATATGGTTCATGCCTAAAAAATCTTGCAAAATGTTTAATTTTGTGATAAAATTATAGCAATTCACACACGAACCGATTTTTGTGAAGGTGCCCGGCGTTACACTGAAAACATCATGTGGCGGCGGATTTTACAAAAAAAAGACGTTCGTGGCGGAATAAAACCATAAGGAGGAGTTACTCAAATGTCAGTAGTATCAATGAAAAGTTTACTCGAAGCGG
>JAKPTH010000493.1 GCA_029571125.1 bacterium | reverse complement strand
TATCTGTTTTATTCCGCCGGTGAGCTTTTGAGGGCCTTTTATTTTAGCCGTTTTTGGATTTATCTCGCAGCTTTTTATGTAGTATCCCTGTTTGACCGTTCCCTGAAGTATCACGTTAACTTCGGCCGTGTGCTCGTCCATAAGCACGGGCGTAATTTCGACTTCTCTGGGCTCGGTTTTTACGAGTTCCAGGCCCCTGGGCAGCACGACGTTTACCGGGATCTTGTTAGCCGAATCGGATATGGCCTTTGAAACGTTGGCGGCGGCCACGAGCTTTGATTTGACCGGATAGTAATTTTCGATTATCTCGCGCCTGCCTCCCTTGATGAATATGCTGACCTTTGGCATTACGTTTTTATAAACGCAGTCGCTCCTTTTATCGGTGAGCGCGAGATCGACTTCAAATTGCCTTTCTACGACCGGATTTACGATAATGTTAACGTAAAACCATCCGATCACCGCTACTATGACGGATAATATCCTAAGCGAAAAATTTTCGAACACGAAGTATTTCATAATTACACACGCCCGCCTATATTCTTGCCTTAAAAAGGTGCTTGTTCTGCAGGGGGCTCAACATCCTTCTCAAATTGCGGCTCAGCTCTTCGCCGTCCAGTTTTCTGTTGATTATTCCGTTAGCCGCTATAGATATGATTCCCGTCTCTTCGGAAACTATAACCGATACGGCGTCGGAGGTTTCGGTGATGCCTATCGCCGCGCGGTGACGGGTTCCCAGTTCCTGCTGGAGTTTGGGATTGTCCGTAAGGGGCAGAATGCATCCGGCGGCGTCTATGGAGCCGTTCGATATTATGACGGCGCCGTCGTGAAGAGGCGATTTGGGATAAAAAATATTCTGCAGCAGCTCGGCCGAAACGATTCCCTTTATGAGCGTGCCGGATTCAAGATAATCTTCCAGCGCCGTTTCCCTTGCGATAACCATTATGGCGCCTATTTTATCTTTTGAAAGCGTAAGAGCGGCTTTTTGTATCTCGCCTATCATCTTTTCGAGCTCCTCGTCCTTCAGATAGACCTGGCCGCTAAAAAAACCTCTGCGGCCGAGTTTTTCAAGCGTTTTTCTGAACTCGGGCTGAAAGAGGATAAGTATGGCTATAAAGCCTATAGGCAGTATCCTTTCGAGCATCCATATAATGGTGTTAAGCTGTATCCAGGGCGAGATTATGAGCGGCAGCAGCACGAATATGAGTCCGAGCAGTATCTGCATGGCCCTGGTGCCTTTAATGAGCAGAATGAATTCGTATATTATAAAACTCACGATTAGAATATCAATTATATCGAATATTCTTATGTCGCTTAACAGATAGATTAACATTTACGCTACCGTTTCATCCAGACGGCCCGAGGCCGGGATTTATTTAATAAGTTTATATTTTTTTAGGCATTCCGCCAATTTGCGCCTGTTCTGATCGGCCATTTCGCAAAGCGGCAGCCTGAATTCTTCCCTGCAGAGGCCCATAAGAGCGGCCGCCGTCTTTACGGGAATGGGATTCGACTCGACGAATAAGATTCCGTTTAATTCGAAGAGCCTGTCATGGGTTTCCCTGGCGCTAACGGTATCTCCGGCCATAAAGTCGTTCACGCATTTTTTTACGAGACCGGGAACTATATTTGAAGTTACCGATATGACGCCGGCGCCTCCGACGGACAATATGGGAAGGGTGAGCCCGTCGTCGCCCGAAAGAAGCGTGAAGCCCTTTTTGGACGTGGCGCAGGCCGTGATATAAATTTCGGATATCTGCGTCAGGTTGGCCGAAGCCTCTTTCACGGCCATTACATTTTCTATATGAGATAGCTTTTCCACGGTTTCCGGCAGCATGTTGCATCCTGTTCGGCCGGGCACGTTATAAAGTATTAAGCCGCAGCCTTCCGCGTGAGCGGCTACAGTTTTATAATGTTCATAAATCCCTTTCTGAGTGGGTTTATTGTAATAAGGCGTCACCACCAGCAGGCCGTCGGGACCGAGCTTTGACGCATGGGATGATTTTTTCGACGCCTCGTCGGTGGAGTTTGCGCCCGTGCCGATAACTATTTTAAGGCCGGATTTCAAGTCTTTTCTTACGCCTGAAGCTATTTCGAACATTTCTTCGACTTCGCGCTCTTTAACGTTAGGCGATTCGCCGGTAGTGCCGTTTATGACTACGCCGTCCGCGCCGCCCTGGATCTGATATTTTATTATTTCTTCGAAAGCCGCGCAGTCTATTTTTTTTCCGCTGAACGGGGTTATCAAAGCGGTGTAGACGCCTTTGAACATTTTTTATCCTCGCTTTACTTTAATAAATGCGTAAAATCAATGCGCCGGCAACCGCGTTTTTTAAAAACGCAATTATCGACATTTATTGAATATAAAATTAACTGATTACCAAAGATATTATCAAAAGTTTTTAAGTTTGTCAATATATTTATGGCGGCTTCGATTTTATTATGGCGAATATAAAAAGGGCCGCCAGTTAAAGCGGCCCTGGAATTTTTATTTTATTTTCTTAGTTTTTTATTTATAACTCTCAGAATTAGAGAGCTACGGTTGAATCTACGACGGGAACGAGGTTCATACCGGTGATGGTGATCGAGCCGGCAGTCGCTTTTTCGTCTTTTAAAGCTTCGAAAGTCATTTCGGCTTTACCGTTTTCGTCGGTAACTGCGGATTTCATTTCTTTGCCTTCGCCTGCCGCAATGGCTACGCGTGCGTATTTAACGGCTTTGCCGCCGGCGTTGACGATTACTTCGACTTTGTCGCCGCTGCGTTTGGTTTTGAATTCTACGGCTTTAGGAACATCGGTTCTGACTACCATGGTGCAGTCGCCGAATATGTTGTACTGTTCGAAAAGCATAACGCCCGACGAATTAGGAGCGGTACCCCAGGTCTGCATGGCTTTTAATACGCCCGTGAGAGCGAGGGCGCCGAAGGAAGACTGTTTTTCGCCGGCGGTCTGAACGTTGTTGATTTCGGACTGCATATCGCAGGGGGGAACCCATTCGGCGTTAGTGGAAGAACCGAATATAGCTGCCGCGCCGGCGGGAACTTCGGCCGAGCCGGCTTTCATCCAAGCTTCGCAGAAGCAGTCGGAGCCGCCGTTGAACTGGCCGTTAACGCAGGCAACCGACCATATGACGGGGAGTTTTCTGTCGTTTTTGAGGGCGAGGGCGTCGGCGTTGCCGAAATACGTTGTAACCCATGCGGTTTTAGAACCGTGTCCGATGTAATTGATTACGGAGCGGCCTTCGTTTATAGCTTCGATGAGTTTGGCTTTTGAAGCGCGGGGATCGTATATCTGGTCTACCACGTCGAAGTTATATTTCATAAGCGCGTCGCGCAGCCAGTTGGCGCGTTCGTAATCGGTGGGCTGGCCTTCTGCGCTCGCTATGCCGACGGCTTTGCGGTACCATTTGGCGGCGTCGCCCGTGTCGGGGAACTGTTCGTAGTGTATTATTTTAGCGACCTGATTTTTAACTTCTGCGGGGGATTTAGCCGATAATCTTGAAATTATAGCATCGGGAACGTGATCGTTGCCGGCGAGTTTGGTGAAGCAGGGGTCTGAAGCGGCGCGTTCTTTAACGCCGAGGAGCGTAGGTATGGATTCGGTGTCGCCGACGAGTATTATGTATGCGATTCCGGTTTTTTCGTATTCGTTTTTAATGAAAGCGTATACGTTATCGGCCGTGGTTCCGACTTCGCTCATTTTAGCGAATTTTACGCCGAAGCCCTGTTTGGTCTTCCATTCTACCAGCGGAGCCGTTTCTTCAGCGAACTGATCGGCGGCGATTATTAAAACGTTGCCGAGTTCTATTCTTTCAATAACGTCCGTGGGGTTGAAGTTGATGAAAGCCGTTTTATAAATTTCGGCGAATTCATAAGGAACCGCTTTTTTTGCGGCTGCGGAACGGCCTGAATTGAATTTAAGTTCCACTCTCATCTTTTTAGCTACCAGCATGGTTTTTTTAGCGTTATCATACTGGAAGGGATTTACGGTAAGTTCAACGCCGCGTACGTCGCGCATAACGAAAGGCTCGCTCATAACGACTTTGTTGTCCATGCCGGGGAAAGTGCTTTTGGTATTGTAAAAATCGGAATATTCGAAATTAACTTCTTCAGGGTTAACGTTTCTTGTAAGGTGGCCTTTAGAAGGAGCCGCGGCTTTTTTCATTTTAACTTCGGCCCAGTCTTCGCTTATTATCTTAGCGCTGACTTCTTCGCCTTCTTTAAGCATAATGAAGTTTTTCATGGTAGGTATTTCGGGCATACCTTTCTGCATGTGTCTGGATGATAAATCAGTAGTTACGAATGTAGCGTCATTTTCGCCGGCTCTTTTAGTTTCGCTGTAAAAACCGGGAACCGTAATTTCAATTATTTTAACGCTGTTGTCCCTTGTGGGCACGAGTTTCATCGTAGGAGTCTTAGAGGCTGCTCCCTTTGTTAAAGCGACCCATTCAGGCGCCGCGAAAGCCGGGGAAATAAGACTGCAAACCATAACCGAGATAATCGCCAATACTAAATACTTCTTCATTACTACCTCCGTATTTTTTTTGATAAGTTAATTATACCATAAATCTTACCTTAGTCAAGTAATAATTAAAAAAATTATCTTTTGACTTTAATGATTAATTTATGGTATAGTGATTTACATAATGTTAAAAAAAAATAAGTTTTTATTTTTATTTTTAATTTCTTTTGCTATAATTTTAACCGGCGTGATCGAGGGGCGCTTTAACCCAGCTCTGGCCATGAAGGGTAATTATCCTTCAAACCTGTTCAGGGCCCTGCAGATTAAAAATACTACGGCCGAAAATTATCTGCTTTCAAATGTTCGGTGCGGCATAGACAACGCCGAGCTTTACATGAAAAACCCTTCGAGCCTGAAACCGTCATGGAAGCAGCTTCATGTAAATGCCGACGCTCTGGAAGACGTTTATCTCATAATAGAGCCTCTCGCCTGTTACGAGTTTTTAAGAAGCATTTGCACCCATAACTGCCTGTGGTTCGAGTTCAAGCAGGGCGCGCCGGCCGAAAGCGCCGACGGTTATAAAACTTTCGGCCTCGTATGTTCGGGGCAGATGATTTACAAGAGCCAAAACAACGAGTTTTTTTTATTTCAGTTTATGTCCAAAGAAGATTATTTCAAGCTTGCTTACTGCACCGGGCGAAGACTCATGCTTTACAAGCTCGATCTGAGCGAAAAGCAGAAAAAAGATTTATTTTTAAACGCCATAAATATCGCCAGCACACGCGCCGCCAACGAAAAATATCATCTGGTCAACAATAACTGCATAAACAATATGTTCGAACTGGTAAACACGGTTCTGCCTTCATATCAGCAGTTTAATCACTGGCTGGTACATAAGATAATCTTCAACCCGATATTCTGCGTTCCGGTCTTTAACGAATTTATATTCAGGGTCCACGGCCTTATAAAAGAAAAATTGCCGCCTTTTGAAGCGGAATAAAAACAAATTTAAAATAGCGGTTGTAAAAATTTGAAATGTTAGATTCATTAACTCAAAAAAATAAAAAAGACTTATTTATCTACGTTATTTTTTCGATATTAATAAGCGTCATCTTTTCTTCGCTCGCTTATTTTTCTTACAACTCGCTGATATATTACAAAAACGACATAGCCGCTCCGTTTTATTATTCAAAAAGCGATCCGGTTAAAACGGCGGCGACTTCGATAACAAGGCAGCTGATTTTTATAGTGATAGACGGCCTTTCTTATTCAGATGCCGAAATGCTTTCATCTTTGAACGCATTCAAAAAGAAATCCGTTTTTTCAAAGATAGAAATAATGCAGCCTACTTTGTCGCTTACTTCATGGACCACTTTTCTCACCGGCGCGCCGCCTGCTATACACGGGTTCATATCGCCGCCCGGAGATGTAATCAAATTCAAACCCTGTGAGAACGTTTTTTCATCCGCCAGGAACAGGTCTTTTAAGACGGCCAT
>JAKPTH010000482.1 GCA_029571125.1 bacterium | reverse complement strand
TTCGCTTCGGCGAAGCCGATGTGCGAGAGAACTTTCGTTATAGCTGAAGTCAGCGTGGTTTTACCATGATCAACGTGTCCGATCGTGCCTATGTTAAGATGCGGCTTATTTCTTTCGAATTTTTCTTTTGCCATTTTAAATGTATCCTCCTGAATTTTATAAATTAATTTTTACTGTTTTTTTTGATTCCAAGTATTATAACATATTTTTTTCAAAAATTAAAGATATATTAATATTAATTTTTGAATCATTTCGTTACAATTAAGATTTGCCTCTAAATCTTTCTACTATTTGCTCCGAGAGCGTCTGAGGTAACTGTTCATAATTTGAGAACTGCATGGTATAGGTTCCACGCCCCTGCGTCAGTGACCGTAAAGAAGTTGAATAACCGAACATTTCTGATAGTGGAACATGCCCTTTGATGATCTGAGTGTTTCCTCTCATTTCCATACCTTCAATTTTACCTCTTCTGGAATTAAGATCGCCCATAACTTCACCCATGTAGTCTTCGGGGACGACGATCTCTATTTCCATATACGGCTCGAGCAATATAGGCGCGCACTTTTTGCATCCTTCGCGGAACGCCATCGACGCCGCGATTTTAAAAGCCATTTCCGAGGAATCCACTTCGTGGTAAGAACCGTCGAGTAATTTCACGCAAAGGTCGACAACCGGGAAACCTGCGAGCGCGCCGCTTTCTGCGGCTTCGCGCACGCCTTTTTCAATAGCCGGTATGTATTCGCGCGGAATCGTCCCGCCGATGATCTTATTTTCAAAAACTATTCCCGACTTAGGCGGCATAGGGCTAATTTCGATTTCGCAATGGCCGTACTGGCCGCGGCCGCCGCTCTGGCGGACGTAACGGCCTTCGATCTTAGTCGATTTGGTGACCGTTTCCTTGTATGCGACCTGGGGTTTGCCTACGTTGGCCTCCACCTTGAATTCGCGGATAAGCCTGTCGACGATGATTTCGAGGTGGAGTTCGCCCATTCCGCCGATAAGCGTCTGCTGGGTTTCCTCGTTGGTCGAAACTCTGAACGTCGGGTCTTCTTCGGCGAGCTTCGCCAGAGAAGTGCCGAGCTTGTCCTGATCGGCTTTGGTCTTCGGCTCGATAGCAACGTGGATAACGGGTTCGGGGAAAACAATCTTTTCGAGCACGATCGGATTGCTCTGTTCGGTAAGCGTATCGCCCGTAGTGGTATTTTTCAACCCTACAGCGGCGGCTATATCGCCCGCGTAAACCCTGTCGATCTGCGTGCGCCTGTTGGCGTGCATCTGCAAAAGCCTGCCGATGCGTTCGGTGGTGCCGCGCATCGAGTTATAAATGTAAGAACCGGAAGTTAAAACGCCGGAATACACTCTGAAATAAGTTAATTTTCCGACGTAAGGGTCGGTCATTATCTTGAACGCGAGAGCTGAAAATTTTTCGTTATCGGCGGTCTGGCGGGTCAACGGTTCGTCGGTTTTGGGATGGATGCCCGTTACCGGAGGAACGTCGAGCGGAGACGGCAGATAATCTACTATCGCGTCGAGCATAGTCTGAACGCCTTTATTTTTAAAAGAAGAGCCGCATATAACCGGAGTTATATTCATGGCTATGGTGGCGCTTCTTAAAGCGCGTTTAATCTCTTCTTTCGACACTTCAACGCCTTCGACGTACTTGTGATACAATTCTTCGTCGTGTTCCGAAATTTTTTCGATCATATATTCGCGCGCGTGCTTGCTCGCTTCTAAATAATCGGCCGGAACGTCGAGAATTTCGTATTTTACGCCGAGCGTCGATTCGTCGAACAGGTAAAGCTTCATTTCGACCAGGTCGATGCAACCTTTAAAGGTATCTTCCTTGCCGAACGGAAGCTGTATGGGTACCGGATTCGCGCCCAGGCGCGACTTCATCATTTCCACCACGCGCTCGAAGTCGGAACCGATGCGGTCCATTTTATTTACATACGCAAGCCTCGGAACCTTGTATTTATCGGCCTGTCTCCAGACCGTTTCCGACTGCGGCTGAACTCCGCCCACGGCGCAAAACACGGCTACGGCGCCGTCTAATACGCGAAGCGATCTTTCAACCTCGACGGTGAAGTCAACGTGTCCGGGCGTATCTATAATGTTGATTCGATTGC
>JAKPTH010000481.1 GCA_029571125.1 bacterium | reverse complement strand
TTACTAACACATTCATTATAACACCTTCTTCATGAAAAGAGATGATTTTTATTTTTATGAAAATATTATAATCAAGTTTAAGTATATTTGCAAGCTTTTTTAATTTTTGATGCCGATTTTGGTGTCGGATTTTGAATAGTCAACTTAAAAAGTCACGATAAGTCCGCCGCGTTTTTTTTACGCCCGGCGGCATATTTTTGGATTATATCCTTTAGCGATTGAAAGCCGACGGGCTTTTGAACGAAAGCGTCGATTCCGGCGGCGGAGCATTTTTCGGCGCAGCGTTCGATCGTAGTCGCGCTGACGGCTATTATAGGGGTTATTATATTGCGGCCTCTTATCGCCGTCGAAGTTTCAAGCCCGTCCATTACGGGCATCTGCAGGTCCATTATTATAAGGTCGAACGCGTCGCCTTCCAGCAGCCTGAGAGCGGCTTCGCCGCTGTCGGCGCCCGAGGAAACATGTCCGGATTTATCTATAATCCGCTTCATGAGTTCCAGATTGATGAGGTTATCGTCCACTACGAGTATTTTATATTTTTCGCCGCCCTGGTCCATTATACTTCTTTGCGCCGGAATGGAGGCCGAAGCGTCTTCAATTTTTGCGGCAGCCGGTTTTTTTTGAGCTTTTTTAAATTCGAGCGTGAAATAAAAGCGGCTTCCGCGGCCCGGGCTGCTTTCGACGCAAATTTCCCGGCCGCCCATCAATTTGACGAAACTTTCAGAAATGGATAGGCCGAGGCCGGTTCCGCCGAATTTGCGCGACACGCTTCCGTCGGCCTGAGAAAACGGTTTGAAAATTATATCTTTTTTGCTTTCTTCGATGCCTATGCCTTCGTCTTTTACGGAAAAAGTAATTTGGACGCTTTCTCCTTCGTCTTTTACCGTGCGGGCTTCAATAAAAACCGTCCCTCTGTCGCTGAACTTAACGGCGTTTGAAAGAAGATTCAAAAGCACCTGGCGCAGCTTGAAAGCGTCTCCTGTTAGCATGCGGTCCGGTTCGGGGACGCAGTGTTCGAGATTGACTTTTTTTGCGTCAGCCTGCACTTTAACCATGCCCGCGGCCTGCCTGACTGTATCGCCCAATGAAAAGTCGGCGTTTTCAATTTCCAATCCGCCGGCTTCGATCTTCGAAAAGTCGAGAATATTGTTTACCAGCGAAAGAAGGATGCGGCTGCTGGTTTTTATATAACCTATAAATTCGCGTGTTTCGGCCGAAGCCTCTTTTGAATGCGCCAGATCGCAAAAGCCTATTATGGATGAAATCGGAGTTCTCAACTCGTGGCTCATGTTCGCCAGAAAAGAACTTTTAACGCTGCTGGCCTTGCGGGCTTCTTCGACCGCGGCTTCGATTTTTTCGTATTTTCTGGCGTTGGAAATCGCTATGGACGAGATATCGGCCACGCTTTCGGCGAGCTCCATATAATTGTTGATATAGCGAGGGAATTTAAGGTTTTCTATTACGGCTAAGCCCTGCTTTTCTCCGGGCGCGCCGATAAAAACTTTAAACCCTTCGCCGCATGGAAGGCAGGTCATTCCGTCCGCCGCCATTTTATCTGCGGATTCTAAAATTCCTTTGAATTGCCTGTCTTTTTCACATTGCGTTATTTGCCGGTTCCTTGTCATCACCCAGTTTATGACTGCGCCTTCAAGCGAATAGTAAAAAATATCGCAAGGGGCGAAAAGGCTGTCGAATAAGTATATTATTTTTTGGGCGATATTTTTTTCATCGACGGCGCAGGCTATTTCAGATGTGAATTCGAACGCCGAAAGGTTGTACGATAATTTTCTGTTCAATTCTCCGATTTGTTTTTTATGATTTTCATCGCTTTTTTCAAGCCGCCATGAATTGAGTTTCGCTTCGAGAACCGTGCCGAAATAATCGAGCCCTACAGGGACCGATTCGCATTTTAATCCGAGATATTTCGATAATTCGTAAAGTTTCGTTTCAGTATCGGCGGTTTCGGCGGGCAGGGCTATACAAGTATCCAGAAGCATTATTTTTTTGATATTCGATTCCCTGAAAAACGATCTGGCCGAAGGTTTGGTAAATCCCCAGACCGATTCGATATTTTTTTCCCAATCGGCAAGCCAGCCGGGAGTTATCATATAACAACCCCTGTCCGCGAAACTTTTTATTATGCCCGGGTTGGTTAAAAAATTAAAGCAAATCGGCTCGCTCGATTTTTTTATTCGTCCGTTGTTTTTCACGGCGTGCGAAGGGTCGCGAAAGCAGCCGCATAAAAACTCTATTTTATCGTATTTATCGATATTCTCGCCGAAAAGCGATTTAATATCCTTTTCTTCGATAGAGCATTTCTTAAAGCAGCTCGTAGAAAGGCATACCGCTTCAGCGTCGCGCCACGAATTTTTTGAAATGATAATTTCAAGCTCGCGTATTAAATTAGGACATATTACGAAGGCCAGTTTTTGCGCCATAAAAATCCTTATTTCAGGGGATATCTTCCCCATTCCCGCACTGCCCGGGATATTGCGAGAAGAACGTCTTCGCTTACCTG
>JAKPTH010000045.1 GCA_029571125.1 bacterium | reverse complement strand
CCTTTGAGTATGGAAGTGACCTTGCGCAATATTTTGTTGCCTTCCTGATGACCGTATGTGTCGTTGCATTTTTTGAAGTGATCGATATCTATCATCAATATGGAAAGGTCTTCGCGATAGCGTTTGGAGCGTTCTATGTCTTTTTCTAAGTGCTGCTGGAAATATTTATGGTTAAACGTTTCGGTAAGCCCGTCAGTGACGGCCATTTCATATAGTCTTGCGTTTTCTACATCCGATGCGATCTGATTGGCGAGCGTAATAAGCAGCTTGAGATCGTCTTCGTTGAAAGACGTGCAATCCATCTTATCGGTAACGTTTATAACGCCGATAACCTGTTCTTTAATATAAAGCGGAACGCTCATGAAAGATTTGGTGGAATAGCGAGCCCCCTGAGCGCTTTTAAATATTTTTTCGTTTTCGAGATTTTTGATGAGCACCGGCTGTTTGGTGCGTAAAACATAGTTTAATATTGACTCGTCGCTGCCGAGCTTTATCTGCCTCAATATTTCTTCGGGCAGGCCCTGTGAAACCCTGGAATTGATTTCCTTCCCGTCGCGGCCGAGAATGAGTATGGAACAGCGCCTGGTGTTCATAAGCTGATTTATCATTTTCATCGCGAGGTTTAAAACGTTTTCGAGATTGAGCGTGGAGGCTATGGCCCTTGAAATCTCATACAGCGTGGTCAATTCGCGAACTTTCTGTTCGGACTTTTCGTATAATTCGGTATTATATATCGCGATTGCCGCCTGAGAAGCTATCGAAGTGAGCAGTTTCAGGTCCTCGTCGTTGAATGACGGCTTCAAATGCCCGACTGCAAGCGTAATGACGCCGATTACCTTGCCCTGCACTATAAGCGGAACGCAAATATCTGATTTTATAAGGTAATTAAGCGAATCTTTAGATTTATAGCGCGAATCGGCCAGCACGTCTTTGACGTAAATTCCTTCGGCTTTAAGCGCCGCCCAGCCGACGAGCGATTCGCCAAGCTTATAGCGGAGCGAATGATGCGATGTTTGAGACAGTCCGTAAGACACTTTGGGAACGAGTTCCGAAGTGGCTTCGTCTAAAAGCATTATAGCGCCGATATCGGCCTTAAGCGCGGATGCCGCTTCGTTGATAATAAGATTGAGAACCTTTTCGAGATTAACGGAAGAGCTGATAGTTTTAGAAACGGAGCACAGGGTCGACAATTCGTCCACCTTTTTTTGAGTGCGTTCGAACAGCCTGGTATTATAAATAGCCATAGAAACGGTGGCCGCCAGCATATTTAAAAGGTCGTAATCGCGTGAATCGAAGGCGTTTTTATACTTTGACGTAAGCGATATAACGCCGATGGCTTCGTTTTGCGCAATAAGCGGAACGCAGAGCATCGACTTGATTTCAGGCATATTAGAAAGCACGACGAACGTCTTATCGTTTTCGCAATCTTCTATTATAAGACCTTTTTGAGTTTCAAAAACCCTTCCTGCGACGCCTTCTCCGATTTTAAACTTGACCTTTTTCAGATCGGGATCTTCGAAATTAGAAATAACTTTTAATATCAGTTCGTTCTTATCGTCGTTTATGAGAAAAATATTGCACAAATCGCAAGGTATAAGGCGCTTGGCATGCATTACAATTAATTTTAAAAGCTTTTCAAGATTGATGGTAGAATTGATTTTCTGATATATTTCATTTACGATAAGCAGTTCGTTGCTGAAAACCTGGGCGTGATAATTTTTTACCCATTGATGCATAAGCGGATAGAACTGCGGCAAAATTTCATCGACAATTTTATAAGCCTTTTCTTTGATATTGCCGCTTGAAATTATATCGATCATTCCAATGACTTCCTGCTCGGATTTTATAGGAATGATGATTCTTTCCTGGTATGAACTGAGGTATGTGTTAAGCGTGGCTTTTGAAACTTTATTCATGCTGCGTTTAAAATGGATTACAGAACCGCAATTAATGGCGTCCTGCAGCATTTCGTCTTTCAGCGAATAATTTTTATATACGTCGCCGCAGTTGGCGGAATTAATGGCGATATAGGCCGGTATGGGCACTGCGCTGGCGGCGTCGATAAGCGTCAAAACCGCGCCGTTGAATTCGAATTCGTTAACTAAAAGCGTCAGCGTCTTTTTTAAAAACGGATACGGCTGGAATTTGGCTTCTATTAAATATTTCGATATTTTCTCTATCATATTATATTTATTATATCATATCTTGGATTAATTTCAAATTAATTTTTATATTAATTTTTGGTTACTTTTCATTTTAAACGTGTCGGGGCTTAATGATCAAAATTAAAGTGACATGGTTAGAGGCGGCTCACCGGCTTCACTTATAAAAAAATAACGGAGGCGCGGTAAGCCGGCCTCCGTTTATATGAATCAACTTAACGAACCCTTTTTATTTGACCCTTTCGATCGTAACATGATCGTATCTGAGGGCCGGACGTTCGGCGTCAGATTTTGGCGCCCCAAGAAATACCAGTATTCTTTTAGCATCGTCAAGATTATTGACTCCGTTGGTTTTTCCATCGTTTGCAGCGGCCAGCGAGTCGATCTTAAATCTAAGTTTGAAAGGTCTTCCCGATATTTTTCCGCCGGAGTTGAGCGGGCCGCTGTAGAGCATATGGACTTCGCTGTCAAGTACGCTGCCTGCATCGGCATTTCTCATATACGCTATGCCCACGTATGCATGAGCCGGCCTTGAATCGGTGGAGTTATTGCCCGTGGTATAAAGGAACGAAAGCTCGTATTCGCCGTTTTTATCGAGTTTATCTTTATCGAGTTCCTGATAAATACACGGGAAATCGAACAATCCAAAATTAACTACCGCGAGATATCCCTTTTCTTCCTTCTTTATAATAACTCCCGTTTTGCGAATGTTCGCATCTTTTGGAGCTGAGAGTTTTTTGAAGTTGGCCTGCGCTTTAACAGTTAGATCCACAGGTATCGGCGTGCCGGCAAGCGGATTCAAGCTTTCGGTAGCCGTAAATATGGACATAAGATGCGTAGCTGATTTCATTTCATCCTTGAGTTCGCCAGCCGAAGCCGTCCAGCCCGGCGACTCTGAATATTCTATAGGCGTTATCATATTGCCCCTGAAATCGTAGCCGTATGCCTTTACCGGCAGCGAACGGCGTTTTAC
>JAKPTH010000479.1 GCA_029571125.1 bacterium | reverse complement strand
TGTATAGCGTATAATTAAAAGTGAGTGAAACGCAAAATAAAATGTTATAAGCTGACGCTCACAAGCACCCTTGAAATTAAATTCCCTCGATGATAAACTCGAAGAGTTATCGAGGGGGTTAATGAAAGGATGTTAAAAATGGACCAGATCAAAGAGATAAAAAGGCTCGAAGCTCTTGGCGAATCGTTAAATTCGATAGTAAAAAAGACCGGTCATTGTTTTAATACGGTTAAAAACAAATGTCTGATGGAGGATTTCAATGAAGTTCCGAAGCAGACACGGATAAGAAAAACACCTAAAAAGCTTGATGCCGTAACCGAAATTATAGACGGCTGGCTTAAAGAAGATATGGCGATGCCTCGAAATCAAAGGCACACGGCAAAACGGATATTTGAACGTTTAAAAACAGAGCATGGCGAACTTTATGAAGGCGGCCTTCGTACTGTCGAAAAATATGTTAATTCGAAGAAAGCCGAATTAAACCTTAAAAAGGTTGATTGTTTTCTTAAGCTCGATCATAAAGGCGGCGAAGCGCAGGCCGATTTCGGCGAGGCGCTTGTGTCGGAGAACGGAAAAATCATTAAGGCTCATTATTTTGCTCTTTCGTTTCCATTTAGTAACGCCGGATTTTGCATTGCGTTTAAAGGGCAAAATCAGGAATGCCTGTTAGAGTCTCTTAAGCGTATTTTTGAGCACATAGATGGCGTTCCGATTAAAATCTGGTTTGATAATCTTTCGGCGGCGGTGACTATGATCGGAAAAAATCGTGAGCGAAAATTAGTCGATCAATTCGAACGTTTCGCATTGCACTACGGTTTCGAGCATAACTTTTGCAACCCAGGAAAAGGCAATGAAAAAGGGCATGTTGAAAACAAAGTCGGCTATGACCGCCGGAACTTTTTCGTGCCTCAGCCAGAAATAAGAGATTTTAGCGAATTAAACGGCATGCTCATGGAGCTTTGCGAAAAAGATATGGATCGTCCGCATTATAAATGGGAGCGAAAAATAAGCGAGTTATTTGCGCAAGAGCGAAAGCAGCTTAAGAAACTTGCGAAAAGACCCTTTGAGGTTTGCCGTTATGAAAAAAGAGTATCTAACGGAAACGGCTACGTTTCGTATGAAACCAACACTTATTCGACGTCGCCGGAATACGCTCAAAAAGAGGTCATGCTGAAGGTCGGCGCGGAAACTATCGTTATATACAACCGCAAATACGAACGAATAGCGGAACACCCTCGGCTATACGAAAAGAATAAAGAAAGCGTTGACTGGCGGCCATATCTGCCTTTAATAATCAAAAGGCCTAAAGCGTTGAAATATACAGGCTTTTATAACGAACTTCCGGCCGAATGGAAAGAGTTGTTTGAGAAATGCGACGAGGATGAAAGCAAGAAATTGCTTGAAACCCTCCAGTTCATGATGGTGCACGGCGGCATGGAATACGCTTTAAAAGCGCTTCTGGAAGCTAAAAGCAAAGGGCGTATCGACAGAGAAAGCATATTGGCCATATATTATCGATTGACGGATAAGACGCCCGTTCCGGTAGACATCGAATTGCCGGACCGTGTTCCGCAAATCAATCTCGAATGGCCCAAGGCGACGGTATATGACTTTTTGCTTGAAGGGAGCGCCGCCATATGAAAGAAGCCATATCGACATATTGCCGGGAGTTAAAACTGGGCGGCAGTCTGGTCGAAAACATAGATAAAATAAAGGCGGTCACGCATGAAGAATTTCTGCTCAGATTATTCGAAGCGGAAGTTATGAAACGAAAAGCGGCGAAGAAAACGAAAATATTGAAAAACGCAAAATTCGACATGATAAAAACTTTCGCCGATTATGAGTTCAAAGACATACAGATCCCGAAGAGTATAAGCCAGGAAGATATAGTTACGGCCGGCTTTATCGAACGCAAAGAAAATCTGATACTTTTCGGCCCGGTCGGTACCGGCAAAACTCACCTTGCGATGGCAATCGGCGCCGAAGCATGCGGCCAGTTCAAAAACGTCAGATTTTATCGCACTGCAGCCTTGGTTAACGACCTGATAGAAGCCAAGAAAAATGGCAATCTGAACCGATTTTTAAAACAATTAAGCGCCATAGATCTTTTGATATGCGATGAATGGGGCTACATTCCGTTCGACCGCGAAGGCGCGCAACTGCTGTTTCAAGTCGTGGCCGACTGCTACGAGCGGCGGAGCGTCATAATAACGACTAACCTCGAATTCGGCAAATGGAACGCTATATTTTACGACGAACGGTTGACCTCGGCGATCATAGACCGCCTGATACATCATAGCCATATTCTCATGTTCGGCGGAGCAAGCTACAGGCTTAAGAACTCATGCATGAATTGAACCTCGGCCATCCAGGCCACTCGCTACGCTTCGTGGCCTGGATGAGACGGAAACGAAGGCCCGCAACCCGGGGGAACCGGGACGGCCTAAA
>JAKPTH010000044.1 GCA_029571125.1 bacterium | reverse complement strand
CGGCCGGGCGCCGATAAATATAAGGTATGCAATCTCAGATGGGGTTTCGACTTATCGTCTGACGAGCGAGACCAGGCCGGGCCTATCTGGCGGTGCGCGTTAATAGACGCCTCGCGCGTGAAGGCCGTTTATTTCGTTCTGAAGCCTTTCGAGCCGGAGTGGATAGCGGCCCATACGCTTTTCGTATTCGAGTTCGATTCGCCTGCTGCCGCGGTTTCTATAGACGGCGAAACGACAGGCGCGTTATATTTTTCAATTGAGCCGAGGCTTCTTGCCGGTCAGAAGTATCGCGTGGTAAATCGTTATAAGGGAAAATTCCACAACGTTTATATGCTGTCAACCCGTGAAGATTATATGCGCTCGACGGCCATGGAGATGAAAACCCTTTTTCCATATAAACTAAAACTTGACGACGTTCAGAAGCGGGATTTGCTTAAAAATTGCATTGAATTGGCTTTTTTATTTCGCGCTCGCGAAAAATACGATCCGCTCGATAACAACTGCACCGATAATCTTTTTATTCTTTTAAATTCCGTACTGCCAGATAAAAACAAGATAGGCCCGAAAGTTTTACCTGCAAAGCTCTTCAACTGCATGCTGTCGCTGCCATATATCGCCTTGAAAATACTCGAGCGAAGCGGTCTGGTGGCGGAGGCCATGCCGCCCGAGGCTCCTTACAATCGATAATGGGTGAAGATTTTAAGCCGCCGATATATTAGCTTTTTTGAATTATTTTTATTGACAAATCTATTTCGTTGATATATTATGTCTATGCAGGCTCCTGCCGGCTATTTCATTTTGTATGAGGTTAAAATGCGTTTTTTCATGCTGGATAAAATCACCCGCTGGGAAGTAGGAGTTTCGGCGCGCGGGATCAAATGCGTTTCTCTGAGCGAAGATTTTTTCGACGATCATTTTCCGGGCCATCCCGTCATGCCCGGCGTTTTAATAACCGAAGCCATGGCTCAGCTCGGCGGGCTTCTGCTCGAAGACACCTGCCTGCGCAATTACGGTAAAAAAATAAAGGCGGTTTTATCGATAGTTGATAATATGAAATTCAGAAGCATGGCGAAGCCGGGCGACTCTCTGGATATTTTTTGCGAAATTACCGGCGGCGACGAATTTTGCGGACGCGTCAAGGCCAGGGCGGCTGTAGCCGAAAGGGTCGTAGCTCAGGGAACGCTTGTTTTCGCTTATCTGGACGAGATGGACGAAGAGCTCGAGAAAAAACGCGCGCAACTTTTGAACTTCTGGAAAGAAGGCATCGAGGCTGAAAATGAGCGGGCGTAAGCGTGTAGTTATAACCGGCGTCGGAGTTATAAATCCATGCGGCGCCAGCGCGGAAACTTTTCTGGACGCCGTTGAAAACGGCCGCTGTTGCGTGTCGGGAGCAGATAGCGAAACCGCGAATGAAATTTCATGCAGCTATTGCGGCAAAATAAACGATTTCGCCCCGGCCTCGTTCTTAAAAAATAAAAAGTCGGCCAAATTCATGGGCCGCGATTCTCTTCTCGGAATTTACGCGGCCGGCGCGGCGTTGCGCGATGCTCGCGTCGAAACCGATCCGGATTTTCTTCAAAACGCCGGAGTATATGTTTCAAGCGGCCTAACGTGCGGAACGCTGGGCGATATTCTTCCGGCGGTGGAAGATTCTATCGGCGCCGGCGGGTTTTCGCTCGAGGTTTTCGGCAGGCGCTCGCTTTATAAGTGCAATCCTTTGCTTTCGTTTAAAATACTCACCAATATGCCGGCGTCATTTATTTCAATCGAGTTCGGCCTTAAAGGCCCAAATCTTATTTTCAATCCATATTCCGCCCAGGGCGCGCAGGCCGTGGGTGAAGCATTCGAAGCGGTACGGGCCGGCGTTCATGATTTCGCCCTGGCGGGTTCTTCTGAAAGCAGGCTGCATTACGCCGCGGCCGGTACGGCCGATGAAATCGCCGGAATTTTTAAAGGCGCTCCGCAGGACGGGTTCCGGTCGATTCCTTTCGGGCGCGGGCGCGCCGGCATAATCCCTTCAGAAGGGTCGGCTTTTGTGGTAATGGAGTCATACGAATCGGCCGTTGAAAGAAAAGCGCATATTTACGCTGAAATTGTCGCTTATTCGCAGACTAACGTTACGTCGCCGGAGCGCGCCCCGGATTCGATGAAACGCTGCATGGAAAAGGCCTGTGAAAAATCTTTTGTGCCGCCCGCGGATATCGAACTGGTATTATCGGGCGCGTCGGGGTCGGTAAAAAAAGACGGAGCCGAGGGGCTTGCGCTTGAAAGCTTTTTTCAAAACACTCAAAGT
>JAKPTH010000023.1 GCA_029571125.1 bacterium | reverse complement strand
GCAATTCAGACGAAAGGCCGGCGCACCAGGTGACTATAACTAAAGACTTTTATATCGGCAAATATGAAATTACCCAGAAGCAGTGGATCGCGGTGATGAATACCAATCCTTCGCCCGCGGAGTACGGCATAGGAGACAACTATCCGGTTCATAAGATAAATTCGAGCGACTGTTTTTTATTCATATCAAAGCTGAACGCTAAAAATTTAGGTAAAGGCACTTTCAAACTTCCGAGCGAAGCGCAGTGGGAATACGCATGCCGCGCGGGAACGGCTACGCCTTATTACCTGACGTCCGCAGACCCTCTGGATTCCTGCGCATGGTATTCGAATAATTCAAAAACCGGATCGCCAACGGGCTATGCAATGCCGCATCAGGTGGGCCAGAAAACGCCCAACGCCTTCGGGCTATACGACATGCTCGGCAACGTAAGCGAATTTTGCTCAGATATGTACGCGGGGGCGTCATATACGTCCGACGCGGCGGTGGATCCGACCGGAGAAAGCGGCTACGGATCATATTCTTCGCACGCATTAAGAGGCGGAAACTATAACAGCGGCTCAACTGGATGCCGCTGCGCCGAAAGGGCATATATGCTCGACGAAGCTAACATTTCCGCAGGAAGCGCTTACGGCGGTTATGGAAACGGCATGAGACTGGTTTTAATACCGCCGCAAACAAATTAAAATTTTAAATTATCCTTAATTCTTTATTTTACGGCTATCCGTCCCGCGGATAATTTGACCCTGGATTTGAGAATCGCCGCAAATAAGTAAAATACCGCGCAATATAAAGGCATCAGTACGGCTACCGCCGCGGCCGGACCGATGCGCGAAGCTTCGCCTAAATTGAATAATATCAGAACGGCGCCGTTTATAAGCCCTATTATCGACGATATTACGGATATTTTCTCCATATAAGAAAGCATTTCAACCAATCTAAGCGCATGGCTTTCATTTTCAACTTTAGCGTTAAGGGCGTTAAATAAATCGGCGGCATTCCAGCCGGAAGCTACGAAACCGGCGGTTATAAAGAAAAATGCCAGAACCATGCCGTGAACGTTAATAAATAAAGCGACCGGCGAGCCGTTCATTGCGCTGAACAATACAAACCCTACAATAAAAAGCAAAATTCCGGAAAAAATTCTTATCATAAATCTTCCTCCCGATTATTTAAATTTTTAACTTTCAAGCAAAACTGATAAATTTAATGCAGGCATAATTTTTAAAGCATATTTAATGCCATCAAAAAAAGGGCCTGTTTTCAACACTTTTAACACTTTATCATGAATTCATCACATTGATAAAAAGGGGTAACCCCACATTTATGCTTATGTATTGTGTTGGAAAAGCGAACATTAATCAAAAAAGGCAAATAAAAGCTGAAAAACTTGACATGAAAATCGTATTTTTCTATAATTGATGTATATTAATCAAAAGCTTATAATTTATTAAATAAAGGTGATGATACATGCAAAAAAATTACTCGATCCGTCTGGCTTTAGCGTTTTCAATATTATTTTTACTCATATTTCAAGGTTTTGCGTCGGCTGAAAATAATTCATCTATCCGCGACGCTTACGAAAAATACCTTAAAAGCTATAATGAATTTAAAAATGCGGTCAATGCAAATCTCAGCGAAGAAACGATCGTTAAGCTTTCTGAAAAATATAAAGAAGACCTCGAAAATTATAAAAAAATTTCAGGAAACGCACCGGCCGAACCTGCAGATGAACAAAACGCCGGGGCGGCAGACGATTCGCAGGCCGCGCGACGGGCCGCAGACGCTTCATCTTCCGCCGCAGCCGCCACGCCGCTTGAAAAAGCTATAATTGAGCTTCATTCGGGCGACGCTTCAAAGCTCGATTCAGTCATCGCGACGCTCGAAAAAATTTCTGAAACTTCCAAAAATCCTGGCGAAGCCGGCCGGGCAAAATATGAACTGGCGAACGCTTACGTAATTAAAAACAATTACGGCGGCGCAGAAAAGCTTTTTAACGCCGTAATCTCCGACGCTAAAAATCCCATGCGCGAAAACGCTAAAAAGGCCGTCGAAACGCTTAATTACCTTAAAAAACGCGGCGATTACGCAAGCGCCGCCGCAAACGCAAGGCTCGAAGCTATCAATAAAAAAGCTTATTATCAAAACCTTTCATGGAAAAACCCTTTTACAAAAATATTCGCTAAATTTTCCGAAGTGAAATCCTCGGTTAAATACAGAAAAATCATGGCCGATCTCAAAGAGTACGACGGCGACGGCCAGAAAGGCTTTATAAGCACGGCAAAGACATTCGTTACCGACCTTTTTAAAAAGCGCCTCAGAATAGACGCCGCCGATGAAAAAGAAAATAAATTGATAGCCGGCGAAGTGATCTGGAAAAAAAGACAGCGCATAGCCGCCCTGGTAGATAATAACGACGGCATATACAAAATAGCTAACGTAAGATGGGGTTTCACCGGCGACGGCGGCAAAGACGAGGATGAAACGCTTCCAAAATGGCGCACTGTAACGCTTAATACCAATTTCGTGAAAGAGGCTTATTTCGTTATAAAACCTTTCGCGCCCGAATGGATAGCCGGCCACAGTTTTTTCATGTTCGAATTCGACGAAGCGCATCCGGTAGTCACCGAATACGGCGAAAAATCATACGGCTTTATAATGTCCATGGAAGCGCGCCAGAAGCTCGGCGAAAGTTACAGCTTTACAGGCAGTTTCGGAGTAGTATATCTATTACTTTCAAAAGAAGATTATTTGCAGATATGTTCGATAAACGGCAGCAGGCTCGTGCCTTATAAATTAAGGCTCGATGACGCTCAGAAAAAAGGCCTGCTCGTCAAGTCTATCGAAGAATCCTTAGAAGAGCGCGGCATGGAGCGCTATGACCTTTTCGAAAATAACTGTACAAATATACTCTTTGTAATGCTTAATTCGGTTCTGCCCAGAGAAAACCAGTTCCGCGAATGGATAATCAAAAAAGTCCTTTACAATAAGCTGCTCGCCATACCGAAAGCCGCTCCTAAATTTTTAAAAAAGCATAATTTAATCGCCGAAACGATGCCCACCATATATCCAGATAAAAACCGGGCTGCCGACAACGCCGGAAAACCTTTTACCGGCGCCGATCTCGAAGCGGCAATCAAAAACGGGGCCGAAGTTAAAACCATCGCGGCAAGCGTTAAATCAAAACTTTTAAACGCTGTAAATTCAGGCGCTCTGGATAAAAACGCATTCAAAAATTTGTTTTACGATGAAGAAACCGATATGATAATAGCCCTTAACGTTCCTGGGGCGCTCCCCGAAGAAGGCGATAAAAGCGCATTTTCAATTAATGAAACCGAATTCGTCAAAAAATTGAATTCTATAAATTCCACGGAAGAGTTAAAATCTTATACAGAAAACATTTTTAATGCATATATAGCCGCGGCTGATAAAAGAATGCAAGTATATCCCGATATCAGCGGTTATTTAAAAAGCGACCTTCAATCCATTGAAAACAGGATAAAATAATTAATCCGTTCAAATAAAAATATAAAATAATAAGTACCGATTTTTTGTCGATGACAATAAATTTTATTGACAAATTATCGGTATATATTTTATAATTTATTCGATATTTTTTAAATGTAATTTAACTTTCAGAAAGGGTTTGAGAACGTGAGAAGCGAGAAAATTTTAATAGTCGACGACGCCAAATTCATGAGAGTCGCCCTGAAAAGGCTATTTGAAAAATATGGCTTTGAGCATATTTTAGAAGCCGAAGACGTGGCCGAAGCCCTGAAGGTTTATAGTTCAAAAAAACCCGATTTCGTAACCATGGATATTACGATGCCCGGCGACTCGGGACTCGAAGGCCTTAAAAAAATCAAGGAAATGGATCCGGCCGCAAAAGTTCTCATGGTTTCGGCGGTATCTAATAAAACCAATATAGTCACCGCGTTCGAACTCGGAGCGATGTACTTTCTGGCAAAACCCTTCACCGATAAAGCGTTCGATGCCGTAATAACCAAAGCCTTTAACTTTACCGGATCGGCAATGCCTTTAAAACAGGCCGGACAGCAATCAGCAAATATGCAGCCTGTAAAAAACATGGTTTTAACCGCGGACTCCGGCAATATTGAAATCGTCATAAGCGGCGGAGCGGTTATAGGCAAATGCCACGAATGCAAAGACGACGCCGAAAAAGGCCGGAATATAGCCAGATGCAGCGCTGAAAACGAAAAAAAATGTTTCATTCCTTGCGGATTCACGAATTTATCTGATCAGCAGGTCAATATAACCTGCGATAACGGAAATTACTTCGTCACCGCTGTCGCAGAGTCGAGGTTCGTGACTAAATTAAACCTTATAACTATTTCCCCGGGGGAAAAAAGACTTATCAGGCCCGGCGACGTTCTTACTTTAAGCGGCATCGATTTTACATTCAACGCCGTAAAATAAACCGGACATATTCATATAAAAAAGAATTTCTTACGCTTCAGGCTTTATTTCTTTTATCGCGCTTGATTATTGCATAAGCGTTATGAGCGTGTATGGATTCGTAATTTTCGGCTTCCACCGTGAACCATGTTATATTATCGTCTTCCATAAAAGTTTTTGCCACATTACGCACCACGTCTTCGACGAAGCGCGGATTAGTATATGCCAGTTCGGTGATATACTTTTCGTCCGGCCTCTTAAGAAGAGCGAACACGGGCGCCGATGCTGCGTTTTCCGCCGCGGCCGCTATATCTTCGATCCAGGCCAGCTTTTTAAAACGGACATGTATATTTATGAAGCTGCGCTGGTTATGCGCTCCGGAGCCGGGCGATATTTCCTTTGAACACGGGCAAAGAGTATTTACAGGGGTCTTAACGCCGAGGACGAAATCATAACCGTCCGCCGCCGAATAGTTTCCGATAAATTCGCAGTCGTAATTCATAAGGCTTTTGACTTTAGAAACGGGCGCGGTTTTTTCTATAAAATAATTAAAATTCATCTGAAAATGAGCCGAAGTGGCTTCGAACTTTTTTATCATGCGTTTTAATATCTTATCGATATTGTGCATAGTTATCAACCCGCGGTACTCGCTCAATATCTCTATGAAACGGCTCATATGCGTCCCGCGGAAATGCTTTGGAAGGTCCACGTACATGCTTACGCTGGCCACGGTGTTTTGCTTTTCGTTATTTCTGTCCAGCACGCATACGGGATATGAAAGCCCGCTCACGCCAACTTTATCTATATCCATATCGCGCAGGTCCCGCTCGGATTGAACGTCGGCCAGACCTGAAAATTGAGGGCATTTTGCGGCCTTATCGATTTTTTTTACTTTCAATTTTTTTTCGGAATTCATCTTATTCAATTTTCTATCACTCGCCATCTATTTCTTCCAATGATTCGTCGTCTATTAAAATGTCGTCGGGCTGTATATCTTCTAAAGTTATATTTTCCGACGATCCGCTTCCGTCCTCTGCGGATTCTTCCTGTGAACCGTATTGCTGGTAGCTGCTTATTTCTTCGCGCTTGACCGGTTTGGTTTCGGTTTTCTTAGCGCTGGCAAGGCGGTTTCTCATATTCTGTATCTGGACTTCCTCGCTCGAAACGGCTTTTACTACTATTTCTCCCGGAAAAACGAGCCTCAGCCTTTCACGCGCAAGCTTAACCACTCCCACGTCGGTTTTCAAATCTTCTATTTCCATCGTCAGCCGCTCATTTTCAAGTTTAGAAAGCTTTATCTTCTTCTCCACTTCGCTCACTTCGACCTGAAGCTGGCTGACGCCCATCTGCTCGGTTTCATAAACGACGAAAAAGAAAGTGGCCACTATAAAAAATAGCAGCACACCGAATTCGCGGGTTACCTTGAACGAAAAAAAATCTTTAAAAGCCATATCATTCGCGCATTTCATAAAAATCCGCGGGGCCGGTGAATACCTTCATGCGAAAACCGGCCCGCGGATTTTAAATGTTTATAACTTTATTATTTACCTGCTTTAGGTTCTTCATCATCTAAAACGTCGTCTTCGACTATATCGTCGACCGAAGCGTCGTCGTCGATGATTTCTTCGCCTTCGCCCGTCGATGAAGAAGTTTTATATATGGTTTCCTTGTTCACTTCTTTTTCGACATGCGATATGCCTATAACTTTGTCGTTAGCGTTCAGACGTATAAGAATCCTGCCTATGGTGTTTCTTCCGGTTTCGGAAATAGCAGCCACGCTGGTTCTTATTATCATGCCGGTCTGGGTGAGTAAAACGATATCGCCCTCTTCGCCGGTCGTGGTTTCGAGCATGCCGACTACCGGCCCGTTATCTTCGACTATCTTGATATTGATTACGCCGGAACTGCCGCGCCTTGTTTTACGGTATTTAGCCACCGGCGTGCGTTTGCCGTAGCCGTTTTCTGTAACGGTAAGTATGGTGCTGCTTTCATTGACGGTTTCCATGTCTAGTACGAAATCGGCGTCTTTCAAGTTAACG
>JAKPTH010000445.1 GCA_029571125.1 bacterium | reverse complement strand
CCGCTTTAAAATATTTATATTTTCGGCGTTGTCATCCACTATTAAAAGGGTTTTTATGCACCCCGCGCAATGCGTCCTATCGGCGGCCGCCGTTTCTTTACGCCCGCTAACGCAAACCACGGGCAGTTCCAGCACAAACTCGCTGCCTTTTCCAGGCGAGCTTTTTACGCTAAGATCGCCTCCCATGGCCCTGGCCAGGTGCCTGGAAATGGCCAGTCCGAGACCGCTTCCGCCGTACTGACGAGTAGTTGAGCTGTCCGCCTGCTTGAAACTTTCGAAAATATAATCGAGCTTGTCTTCGGCAATTCCGATACCCGTATCTTTAACGCTTATTTTCAGCTGGGCTTTTTCCGCCGCCGCCGTATCTTTGAGCATGGATACGTTTATTTTTATTTCGCCTTCGTGGGTAAATTTTATGGCGTTACTGACCAGATTTAAAACGATCTGCCTGAGCCTGTAAGGGTCGCTCACTATAAGCTCCTCCACGCCGCTTTCGAATTCGCACATCAGCTCGATATTTTTCTGAAAAGCCCTTGCCGCGATAAGGCTGACGGCATTTTCGACGGTTTCGAAAAGATCCATTTCGATATTTTCGACGCTGAGATTTCCGGATTCGATCTTAGAATAGTCGAGGATATCGTTTATAACGTTTAAAAGCGCTTCCGCTGAAGTTTTTATATCGTTGAAATATTCCTTCTGCCGCGGAGTCAGATCGCTCATCAAGGCCAGTTCGCTCATTCCGAGTATGCCGTTCATCGGCGTTCTTATTTCATGGCTCATCGTGGCGAGAAACTCGCTTTTGGCTTTGCTCGCCTGGTCGGCAACTATAAGGGCCTTAACCAGGTCTCTCTCGTTGCGCTTTCGCTCCTTGATCTCTTCCTGCAGGCGGCTGTTCGCCGCCACGAACTCGCGCGTTCGCTCGAACACCATTTCTTCGAGCATCTCTTTGTGCTTTTTAAGCTCCATTTCGGCGTTGATGCGCGTGAGTATCTGCTGATGAAGTTCGTTGTTCGCCGCCACGATTTCCCGGGTGCGCTCCTGCACGCGGGATTCGAGCTGTTCGTTCATTTTTTGCAGTATCGTCTGCGCTTCCTTGAGTTCGCTTATGTCCTTAAGGCTCGACCGGCAATAAGAAACGGCGCCTTTTTCATCGTACACGGCGGACGCGTTAAAAAGCACTTTCATTACGCTGCCGTCTTTTCGGACCGCTTCCAGTTCGTAATCGCTCAAAACGCCGTTTCGCAAAAGTATGCGCAGAGCGCCCACAAAACGTTCGCGATCGCCCGGATGGAATATTTCGTTAACTTTTTTATATAGCACTTCGGATTCGTTATAGCCGAATGTCTTTAAAAACGCCTTATTGCACTGCATGATATCGCCGCTGGTAAAATCGGCCGTAAAAAGGAGGTCGGGTGAATTATCGTACAGGTCTTTATATAGCCGCTCCGACTGCTCCAGCTTTTTTTCGAGCCTGATCCTGCCGATTATGGTTTCGAGAGTCGTATAAAGGATATTTTCATCGATAGGTTTGATGATATAGCCGTAAGGCAGGACTTCTCTGGCCCGCTGAAAGTATTCGGCGCCCGAATGCGCGGTAAGGAAGACCAGCGGTATGTTATCGATATTCTTTATCATCGCCGCCGCATCGACACCGTCAAGCTTTCCCTTGAGCGAAATATCCATAAGAATAAGGTCCGGCCTTTTTTCGGCCGCAATTTTTACCGCGTCTTCGCCGTTTTCAGCGATACCGGCTATCTGATATCCCATCTTTTTCAGGGAAAACTGTAAAAAATCGCGCATAGAGCGCTCGTCTTCGACGACGAGTATTTTAACCTTTTTCATACCTGCACCCACGCCTAGTTTCATTAATTAATCCGCCAGCTTGATCCTGCCTGAGGCCGGAGCGGATATTTTCGGGTTTTTTTCAACGTATTCGATGAACATGTCCCTGAGAGTGATCATAGTATCGCGTTTCGAGGACGCGTCTTTGAACATTTCGGCGCCTTTGAGATTGCCTTCGGCTATATAAGACGAGGTCGCCACTAAATAAACGCGGTCTTTTTCCACCGGCCGCGAACCGCTCAGGACATCTTTCGCAGAGCGGCTTTTCATATCGATCGTAAAAGACACTCCGCTGTATTGAAAAGATTCATTGATCCCGTAATTCATAGCTATAAAATCCATCATTTTTAATAACGCATCGCCGCGCATTTCAAACACCGTAACGCCGTTATCGAACGGGAGGACCTTTAACGCCGTTTCAACCGTGACGGGACCTTTCGGCATTCTATCGCGAAGCGTGGTAGTGTTGGTGAAAAATACGTCTGCGCCCGCGGCCGCTCGTATGGCGTCGGTGACGTAACTTCCGAGCGGAGTGTCCAGCGCTTTGAACATGTCGGCCACGTTGGTCATTTCGACATCGGATTCGCCTATTTTCCTCGAAATTTCCTTTTTGATTTTATCCGAATAAAGCCGGACGTGCGCGTGCAGCTTTGATTTTTTATCTATTTTAACCCCGGGATCCATAAGCTTAAGCGAACCGTCGAACGAGGCCGGCCTGTTTTTCGAATCGAAACCCACATCGAGCCGCCCGGCGTATATTCCGTTTTCGAAGGCCTGCACTACGGCCGTGCGGCGGGAATTTACGGAACCGTTTGTAACTATGACCGGCTTATCGAGCTTCGTATGAGTGTGCGCGCCGATAATGACGTCTATTTCCGGACAGGATTCCGCCAGCTTTAAATCGGCCGCATGGCCGGAATGCGAAAGAACTACTATCAAATCAGACGACGCGCGAAGATAACGGCACAATCTTCCCAGAAGCGCCGCTTCATCAGCGTATATAATGCCGGATTTAAACTTATTCGAAACGGTTTCCCAGGATTCTTTTCCCATGACGCCGGTTACCGCGATTCTCAAGCCGCCTTTATTTTTTATCATAAAAGGCTGGACCAGAGGCTTTCCGGTGGCGGCGTCGAATAGATTCGCGCAGACGAATTTCAACCCCGATTTTTCCGCCTGGAGCTTGAAATTTTCAACGCCATTGTCCAGATCGTGGTTTCCGATGGCCGCTGCTTCATAACCGGCCATGGCGAAGGCGTTAAATTCGGCTTCGCCCTTGAAGTAGTTATAAAACGGAGTTCCCTGGCAAATATCTCCGGAATCGACGATCAGAACCGCGGGATTTTCATTTTTAACCCGCCGGAAATATTCGGCGCGCCTTTCGATGCCGCCGATATCTTTTCCGACGCCGGTCCTGTCGAAAGCCTGAAGCCTCGAATGAGTATCGTTGGTGTAAAGTATAGTTAATTTATTTAAGCTTTCCGCCGCCAGAAGGCCCGCATCGCCCGTAAAAGCTATTAAAAACAACGCGGCCAGAACAACCGCGAACGCCGCGCGAAATTTTGCGGCATGTAACGAATGCATATTATACCCGCCCCTTTATATTATATTATTTTTTATAGCAAAAATCTTCATGGCCGATTTTTTTCAGTCCTTCAGCCTGCATAATTCCGCCGCGATTTTCGAACCGAGGTCCGCATTGCTTTTTATAAGCGCCACGTTCGCTTTAAGCGTTTTTCCTGCGCTTATTTCATGGAGCTTTTCGAGGATATAAGGAGTGTACTTCGGCCCCTCGATATCCGCCGGGTCGGCCTTTTCGATTATTTCATCGACCAGGTGGCTTATTTTATTAGAATTAATCTCGTCCCTGGCCGGAATAGGGTTGGCGATTAAAATTCCGGATTTGCAGAATTTAAAATTCACCGCCACCGCCCTGGCTATATCTTCAACCGAATCCATGCGGGATATTATCTTATGGCCTGATTTGCGGCTGTAAAAAGCCGGAAGCTCAGAGCATTTATAACCGATAACCGGCACGCCGCACGTTTCTAGATATTCCAGCGTCAGTTTTATATCCAGAATGGATTTGACGCCTGAAGAAACTACGGCCACCCTTGACTTTTCGAATTCCTTGAGGTCGGCAGATATATCGAAAGATTCGGCCGCGCCGCGGTGCACCCCGCCTATTCCGCCCGTGACGAAAACCTTTATTCCGGCGGCGTCGCATGCCATCATGGTGGCGGCCACTGTAGTTACGCCGTTAGCGCCGGCGGCGATGACGCTCGAAAAATTATGGCGCGAAACCTTGTCGATACGTTTCTTATTTTTAGGATCGGCGATAAATTTTAAAAGCTTTTCATCGGCGCCGACCATTATTTTACCGTCTATGATGCTTATAGTGGCCGGAGTAACGCCGTTTTCGCGGGCGATGGATTCCACTTCCGCCGCCGTCTTTAAGTTTTGAGGATAGGGAAGCCCGTAAGTTATTATTGTAGATTCAAAAGCCACAACGGGCTTATTTTTCTTTAACGCGTCACGCACTTCGTCAGATAAAACTATGTAATTTTTCATGGGCACCGCCTTTTTTGATTATTATATGAATTCTTTATTCGCTTTGTAAATAAAAACCAGTATTTTAGCCACGGCCTCGTAAAGCTCTTCGGGGATAACCACGTCGGGCTCGAATTGAAGCAAAACCTCGCACAGATCGCCGTCCTTATAAAACGGCACGTTGTTTTCACGAGCGATTTTCATGATCTGCTCGGCGATGAATCCCTGCCCTCCGGCGCCTATTTTAGGCGCCGGCTGGGATTGTTTATCGTATATTATCGCCACCGCTCTGGGCGGCTTTTTTCCGCCGTTATATCCGCTCATAACGCACCTAAACGCTTATATCGAACTCTGAAGGCTGCTCGGGGCCGGAAACATATTTGAAAAACGGAGGAAGAAAATCTATCTTCTTTCCGACGACGAGCGTAAAATAATAACGGCCGCCAAGGGCCGAATCGATAAATTCCTTGTTCTGAAGATACTTTTCATTCATATATTCTTTTATCGCCGCAGTTTCGACGAAAATATAAAACCCCGCCGCCGAATCTTTCTTTTTAACATTAACACGCAACGGCCCGAGTTTTGACAGAGTGAGGTACATATCCAGCGCGATAACTCTGCCGTCTTCTTTTTCCACGGCGCACAGCGCTTCGTGCTCTTCACCGTCGTAGCCGAAAGGCATTTTAAAAAGTTCGTTTCCGGCAATGGCCGAATAAAGCTCTATAAGCGCGCGGTTCTCGATGAGCGACGCCGCGCTTTCCGCGGCTCGTTCGTAAGGCCCCGCCGTGGCTTTCGTTTCCGGCGGCTCCGCTGCGTTTCTTTTTTCAAGCTCTCCGGCCAGCGTTATAAGATCTTTGAGCAGAGTTTTTTTCGGCAGCGAAATCTCCTGCGGCCTATCCGAAGGGGAAACCCTGAAAAATTCGCTCAGGTAATTTATGAGGCCTGATTTTTCGGCGGTTCGCGAGCTGATAATCCCCGCGACGCGCCTTGCGGCGGACGCGGCTTTTTTATTTTTCTGGTCCTGCTCAGCCGCGATATCGGCAAGCCCGGAAGCCAGAAAAGGATGAGAAGAAGAAAAAAGGCGGTTATAATTGATATTTTGCGAACGAAGAGAATTAATAAGCGATGCGGCCAGTTTTAAAGACTCCGCCGTAACCGGAATATTTGATCTTGTCAATAACGCCGCGCCGTCGGCTAAAATTTCAATATCCTGCGCGGCCGGCTGTGAACCGGAAGCGGGAGCGGACTGCGCCGCCGAAATCACTTTCGCGAGCGACGAAGCCGCGCGGTCTATGGAACGCGCTTCCAGCTTCATTCCGAATTTTAAATACGAATCTAAAACGTTTTCAGCCTGAGGATTTTTTAAGTTCGCGCCCACGCTTTTTAAAATATCGGCGGCGCTGCGCTCTCTGGCTGTAAATACCGCATCGGCCGCCGAATCGGCCAGCTTAAAGACGAGTTTTCCGTCCGCTTCGCGCCTGAGCAGTTTGAGCGATACCTGCTCGCCTATTTTAAGCGATATATCCGCAAGCGACAGCAAAAAGCGGTTGTTTATGGATACCAGGGCCGCGCCTTCGGAAAAACCCTTTACCACGGCGGCGTAAACCTGCCCCTCGCGGGGAACGAACGCCTGCGCTCCGCCGCCCGGCCCGGAACCGGCGGGCAGAACCGGACTTACGTTATTTACTTTAGCTACGTTGATTTCTGACATTTTTATCCAACCGCGAATAATTAATAATTTGAGATATTTTTACCGGCCCGCCGCCCGCGGCTCAAATATCGATTTTAAAAGTCCTGCGGTGTATTTCGCAGTACCCGTGACGGCGTATGCTTTCTATATGCGCCGCAGTGCCGTAGCCTTTATGGTTTAAAAAGCCGTACTGCGGATACTTGCGGTCGTAATCGCGCATTATGCCGTCGCGGGTGACCTTGGCGATTATCGATGCGGCCGCTATGGAAGCGGATTTTGCATCGCCTTTAATGACCTTTTTCTGCGATATTTCAATGCGCGGTATAATCATGGCGTCGTTCAAAATAAAATCGGGACGCTTTTCCAGGCTTGAATAAGCCTGATAAACGGCTTTGTAAGTGGCCTGAAGTATGTTGATCCTGTCGATTTCATGGCTGTCCACTATGCCCACGGCCCATCCGACGGATTTATCGGAGGTGAGCAGTGCGAATATTTCTTCGCGCGTCTTTTCGGTTATGGCCTTGGAATCGTAAAGCCCCTTGACGTGGTAATCGGGGGGAAGAATAGCTATGGCGGCCACTACCGGCCCTGCTATAGGGCCCCGGCCGGCCTCGTCGACTCCTGCGATGCTGCGATAACCCGCCGCCCTGAGGCGAGATTCGAAGTAGTGCATGATGTTGTCGGCGTTGGCTATGCGCTCTTTCTTGCCGTAGCGGTCGAATATATTTTCGTCGAAAGCCGGGCCGCTTTCGGGTGCGCACCGCGGAGGAAGAGTTTCGAACAGATCGAGGTTAGAGTTCATCGTAATCACTCCGTTTTCTTGGGCGCGGCTTCTTTTTTTTCTCCTTCGGACCCGGCCGCGCCTTCATTTTTTACTTCCGCGCCTTTTTTTTCGGCGGCGGGCTTGGCTCCGCCCTTGCCGGAAGCTTTGGCCGCGGCGTCTTCGGCGGCGTTATCGCGCGCCACCACGGGATCCATAAACTCCATGCCGGTTATTTTCTTGCCCTTTTCAGGCGTTTCTTCGCTGTATTGCTTCACTATCTGAGAAGCTTCGTTTTTCCTGGACGTGTCTCCGAAAAAGCTGCTCTTGCCGCGTATGACGTTTTTTTCCTTTTCGACGTTATGCGCGTCATGGCCTTTAGCGTTGACGCCGTAGTATTTATATATAATGCTGCCCGTCGAATTCGCGGAATCCTTGTTTTTGAGAAGCAGTTCGACCACTTCACGGGCGTCGTCGACCATTTTATTTGAAACCGGGCGTTTTACGTCGGCTTCGTCCATGACCCTTACGAACTGGTCGTAAATCCTTTTCTGCTCGTCCTGCATTACCTTGAGCCGAACTATCGTTTCGGCCAGCGATTCGGAAAGCCCTGCCGATTCCATGGCGCTTATTTCGCAGTCGCCGAGGCATGAAACGAGATCGGAGATAAAAGTCTTAAGCTGGGTGTCGTTTTCGTTATATGCCGTGGAGTAAGACACGAACATGTTTTTAAGCTTTTTGATCGAAAACTTAAGGTTGTCTATGTTTTTAAAATGCTCCGGCAGGCTTACCTCGCCGGTGCTTTTTTCGCCGGCCTCGGCGGCTCCCGCATAAAAATTACCGCCCGCAAGGCAAGCCGATAATAACGCGACACAAATAACTGAAACTGAACCGATTTTTAAAATCTTCATATTTTTACCTCGCTTATGTAATGCATTGGCCCTAAAATAAGACGCTACTCTTCGTCGTCATCTTTCTGGCCCGGGCTGCCGATTTCATAACGCTTGATATCGCGCTTGGAAATAGAAACCCAGAAATTGTCCCCCATTATATTCCTGATGCGGTTATCGTATTTGATCTTGAACTTTCGCGGCATCAATACTTTTCCGTCTTCGCCCTCCTGGCGGTTTAAGTTGGTTACCGTGTAATTTCCAAGGACGTTGACTTCCTCGCCGCCAAATATCGAATCTTTCGAATATATTGAGGCTTGAATATTCACCCTGGCTTTCGGAGCTATGATTATTTTACCGTTCTGCGAAATAAGCGTCAGAAGGGTTTTGTCGTCGATAAGTTTTATGTCGCCGAGCACGTGTATATTGTCGGTGACTATTATGGTGCCTCTGCCTTCGAAAATGCCGGCGATTTTAAGATCGCCTTTAATAAGCGTTATTCCGTCGAGCTTATAAGGCATGGTTTTTTCGCCGAAAGCCGAATGGCTTCGCGGAATGACCTCGGTGGCGTAAAGTTCCGCGTTTTGAAGCAGCTGGTTGAGGTTTTCCGGATCAGTTTCGTTGGGGTACTGCTTGAGATAACTTGGAAAAGTGCTCCAGCGGGTATATTGCTCGACCTTCGGCGTCGGCTTCTGGTTCTGGATTACGTACGGGACAAGTTCGTAATAGTGCTTTTTGATATCGCCTTCGAACTTGGTGGCCCAGGACATGAAACGGTCGTGCAGCCTGTTGTTGCAGAACGGGTATCCCACTTCCGGGCGTTCATAGTAGTTATTGGAAACGAAGTAGTTGATGATGTCGTCTACGTCGAAAAAAGGCAGGTAAATATGGACTACGCCGTTTGTGCGGACCCTTCCCGCTACTTTGTAGGCCTTGAAAATATCTTCCATCTTCTTTTCCTGCGGTTTGGTGAACTTAGTCTTGGTAACGAAATCGCGGACTATATCGATCATGTCCTTCATCGTGCCTTTAAGGTATGGAAGAAGCCTCTGGAAGTCGTCTATAAAGCCCTGGGCTATGACTATTAGATTTGAAAGCCCGTGTTCGAGTATAAATTCGCCTTCCTTGATATATTCGGTTTTTTCGCCCGATATGAAAAGGGTATATTCCGGCGCTATCGGCGTGAGGTCCATTACCTTTATGTCGCGTATGACTACGAGATTTCTTGAAATGTCCTTCAGCTCGCCTCCAGACGTGAGCATTCTAACCGTGCCTGTGGCCGTTATCTTAAGCTTTCCCTGCCAGCCGCCCAGCTTTTTAGGATTGGCGAAAGACGCCGTATCTTTTTTATACTGTTCGAGCTTTGGCGGCACTTCTTTTTCACGCAGCAAAGATCCGAAAGGGGTCTGCTTTAAATTGAAGAACTCTATCTTGACGAAATACTTGGAATCCTTTGCGAAATCGCCGTCGGCGAAGCTTAGCTGAAAGTCCTGCGCCGTATGGTAATCCAGTATTTTAAGGAGGTTTTCGTTCACGTCGTTTTTCTCGTTGACCAGCGGCGTGCGGAAAATATTTTTAAGCTCGTAAACGGCCCGCTCGACTCCCGCTTCGGCGAGATAATACGCCGCCTGGGATTTGCCCTGATGATAGGTTTGAGAATATTCGGAAAGAAAAGAGAATAAAAACGAAAAGCCCAGAATGAATATGACGGAAATGGTGCCCATGACAAGCACGTAGCTTGAAGCGCTGGTTTTTTCGGTTTTACGGCCGCGAATAAATCTCGCTGCTCTATCTGGCGCCGAACTCATAAGCTCCATCCTTCTTTTCGCTGAATCGTAAGGATAATTCTATCAAATTTTAGCGATTAAGTCAATAAAGTTAAATCTTTATCATAAATATGTTGATAGATAATTCGATTTATGTTAAAATCAAACGCTATGAACCCCGATTACAATTTGCAGGCTCCGCCGCTGAGCATTATAAATATATCCAAAACATACGCCGAAGGAAGCGTTTCAGAATTCAAAGCGCTCCGGGACGTTTCGTACGAAATTAAAACGCACGGCATTTACGGGCTGATAGGGCCGAACGGCGCCGGTAAAACCACGCTGCTCAGGGTCATATCCAATGTAATAAAGCCTGATTCCGGCGAAGTTTTAATATACGGCGCCGGCATATCGCGCGACCCTCTCGCCGCTAAATATAAAATAGGGTTTTTGTCCGCCACGACAGGCCTTTATTCAAGGCTTTCTCCGCGCGAAACGCTGAGCTATTTCGGCAGGCTTTTCGACCTCGGCGAAGAAAAAATCGAAAAGCGCATCGGCGAACTGAAATCCCTTTTCGAAATGGACGAGTTCATAGATAAAAAGAACGAAACGCTTTCTTTCGGCCAGCGCCAGCGCGTAAATATCGCCCGCTGCCTTCTGCACGAACCGGAAATCTTCGTTTTCGACGAAATAACCGAAGGCCTCGACGTCATGAGCTCCACCATCGTTATAAAATTCATTAAATACCTCGCCGAAATTAAAAAATGCGTCATTTTTTCAACCCACGACATGAACCTGGCCGAAAGGCTCTGCGAAAACATTATAATACTCCACAGGGGCAGCATTATCCAGGCGGGCCGCATCAACGAGCTGAAGTACAAAAACGGAATGAACGGTCGTTCACTAGAAGACCTGTTCGTCGGTTTAATAGAATCGAAAGGCGCCGAAAGCCGTGAATTATAACTTCAACCTGAAAAAAACGCTGATAATATTCGCCCACGAGCTTAAATATATGCTCCGCGACAGGACGACCCTTTTCATGATGGTGCTGCTGCCGATCATCATTTATCCTCTCATAAGCGTCACTTCGGCTTATATGTTCGTAAAATCCTCTCAAAGCGTTAAAAGTTCCAAAACGCGCATTATAATAAACCGCGATTACGGGCCGTTCACCGATTCGCTCCGCCGCTATTTCAAAAAAGATAAAATCAACTATGAAATCAAATTCGCCGCCCTTACCACGTCAGAAATCCAGAGCCTGATAACGCGCAACGAGCTCAGCGCATACATAGAGCTTGCGCAAGATTTCGAAAAAAAAATACAGGCCTCGAAAAGTTCCGAAATAACTTTAAAATTCGATCTTTCCAACGACAAATCCAGCGTCGCGCGGACCGAGCTGGTAAACGCCGTAAGAAATTACAAAAGCGAGCTCGTGGACGGCAACATATCCCGGCTTAATATCTCCGAAACGCTTATCTATCCTTTCGACATAAATAACGTCAATATCGCTTCGCCGTCTCAGATCGGCGACTCTTTCCTGGCGAGAATCCTGCCGATGGTCATAATAATGTTCGCCACCATAGGCGCCTTTTATCCCGCCATCGACGTCACCGCCATGGAAAAGGAGCGCGGCACGCTCGAAACGCTTCTTCTCGCCCCGGCCGGAGCGCTCGATATAATGTTCGGAAAATTCCTTGCGGTCTTTTGCCTTACCATGTTTTCGATAATGATAAACCTTTTGAGCATATCGCTCACTTTCACCCACGGCTTTTTTATAATCCAGAAAGTCTCGGATGCTTCGCGGGTCTTTAACATCGTAAATTTTTCGATATCGCCTTTTTCCATAATCGCCATTTTCATTTTTATGGTCCCGATCGCCTGCATAATGTCCGCTATCATGATGCAGGTGGCGATATTCGCCCGCAACTTCAAGGAAGCGCAAAACTACATGACGCCCATACTATTAGTTTTCATGCTGCCGCCGATGGTTTCACTGCTCCCCGGATACTCGCTGAACTTTTCCAGCGCGCTCGTTCCGGTGGTCAACCTGACTTTGCTTTTAAAAGGCATGCTGCTTTCCGATTACAAAATATCTCTGGCTCTAGTCACGTTCGCCGTAAATATAGCTTTTTCGCTGATCGCGCTCGTGGCCGCCGCAGGTACTTTCGCTTCTGAAAACGTATTATTCAGGCCGTCGGAAGACATCGACGTGCTCTATTTCTGGAAATATAAAACGCTGAAAGTCAACCAGGAATTAACATAGTAAAGCTTTTCTTCGTTTTTCAGCTCGTTTTGCTCTATTACGCGGGCTCTTTCGTGCAGACCTTCTTCGAAATTAAAGCCGGTTTGATGATTACCGAAATCTTTCTCATTTTCCTTCCGTCGTTTCTCTTCATAAAGCTCGTCTACGGAAACTTCCTCAAAACCATAGAGTTCAAAGTTCCGGGGCCGAAAGCCCTCGCGTTCTCGATTTTCGTTGCGCTGTGCGGCTTCGGCTTCACCACCGTCATAACTATTTTCCAGTCGATTATATGCAGCCCTCCCGAACAGATGATCAAGCAGCTTCAAAAAGCCATCATGGCGGATTCCGCCGCCGGTTTTTTCTCGATAATAGTAATTACCGCCCTTCTGCCCGCGATTTGCGAAGAAATCATGTTCCGCGGAATGATCCTCAACGCGCTCGTGAAAAAATACAGTCCGTTTTATTCCGCGCTTATCTGCGGCGCGCTGTTCGGAATATTTCATTTTTCTTTCTACCGGTTCGTGCCTACCGCCGTCATAGGTTTTTACCTGAGCATGCTGAAAATAAGCACCGGCTCGATCCTGCCTTCTATGGCCGCGCATTTCATAAATAATTTCGTCATAGTGGTTATCACCAACGGCGAATGGTATTTCGAGAAAGGAATAAGGCCTTCGATGCATCTGATATTTCTTATCGAAGGCCTTATTTTATTCAGTTTCGTTATTTTTCCGTTCGTGATCGGATCGATGTTCAGAGCGTCGGGGCGTAAAAACGAGGCCGGGCAAAAAGACGGTGCCGCCAGGCTTACCGACGCCGGCGCAGATTCTTAAAGAGCCGCCGCGGCAGGCTATTCAAAAACCTTCACCTTATCGTTTATATAAACGGTCGAATTTTTAAGCCATATCTTTATCCGTTCCGGATTGACGAATTTTACGTCTTCTATATTCTGCTTTATTATAGCGGGTATGGTGGTTATCTCCAGACGGTCGTTGAAATAGCTTACGCTGACGCATATTTTTTCGATTCCGCTGGCGTCTTCGAATATTTTAACGGCGGTTATCATGATGGCCGCTATTTCCTGAAAAACCTCCGCGAGGTTCTTGCTCGTGGTTTTAAATTTTATATTTACCAGGTCGGGTTTTAAAGTAGAGATATCGCACTGCGGCTTTACGTTAGGAATCAACCTGTCGATAACGGTAGTAAGCAGACGGGCTTTTTCTTTAGGATCGGCGAATTCGCTTTTGCTGACTTCGAGAGGAAGTCTTATCAAAGCGCCGTTTTCAAGGTATGAAAGGCTGTTGCGCTGCGGGGCCCATACCAGGTGAGACTTCTGGGTGGCGGTATTGGTTATCTGCTTGAGGCCGCTTTTGTCTATATTCACGGTATAGATGTTGTCTGCGCCGCTTTTATTCGATATGAAAGCTATTTTGTCGGAGGCCGGCGAAAACACCGGGAAATCGTTGAAAGCCCCGTCGTCTATTATTGCCTTCGTTTCGCCGCGCGTTTTAAGATTATAAAACATTATGTCGGATTTCTTTCCGTCATAGGCCACGTAAGCCAGGTAATATCCGTTAGGCGATATGCAGGGGTTCTTGAGCGGGCCGGGAAGTATTTTTTCGGGAACCTTGTTTTCGGTTTCCGCCTCGGCGCTTGAATATATTTCCGCCCTGGCCACTCTGAGCCTGTCGAGGACCGACTCTTTTATATCGCCCTTCTGCGCGATAAAAGTGTGCACGGAACCGTAAAAATCGGCGGAGGATATTTTATCGATATTGATGGTCTGCTTGATGGCTATATTCGAAACGTTTACGACCGAAAAATCGTTTAAGTAAAAAAAGAAAAAGGCGCACGAACCGCCGACAAGAACCATGCTGGCGAAAGTCGAAAACATTTTTCTGAAAGACACTTCGAAAAGATCGCTCAAAAATTCAAAAGCCAGAATTATCATACCGAGCGGAAGGAAAATATTGGCGGCGAAATAAAAAGGCTTGAGATAAATAAACGGTATTTTCTGCCCGATTCCGCCGTTTTCAAGGAATATCTCTTTCACTCCCGCGCTGGTGACGAAATTTTCGGCTACCGAAGCCATCGAATAAACGCCCAGCGTGAAAAGAAAAATCCTGTATCCGCGCCCTATATGCTCATCGGCGAGAAAAATTATAGTCGTCGAAACCAGTGTGAGCAATATGCTCAATTTAACGATGAATTCGTTTAAATTAAAATCCTGCGGGAGCGCTATGCCGAGCTGCTTTATCCTTTCGGCCAGCTGAAAATCCACTCCCAGCCCGGAAGAAAAACACATATAGAAAACGGTCCCGATAAACGAAAGCAGCGCAATTCTTATTTTAGTTCCGGAGCTCACGAACGTGACCGGGCAAAGCAGCAGGAAAAGATATGCGGCCGTAAAGCCCATGGCTAATTTTCCGGCGTCGGTATTGGCCGTTATCTGAGGATATGCGGCGAAAAGAAAGACTGAAAATATTATCAGAGAAATCAGCGTTCTCAAATATTTTGCGAAACGGCCCTCGGGGCTGGCATAAACCACGATCATCTGAGGTTTGGGCTTGGATGACGCCTTGGATTTCAAAGCGGCGTTTTTGGCTTCGCGAGCATTCTGAGTTTCCTGACGGACCTCCGCCGGCTGCCGGTCGCCTTCTTCGTTCCCCGCGCCCGCGGATTCGACCGACGATATTATATCGGCCGAAGAGTCTTCGACGGTTTCGCGCGCGTAAGACTTTACGGCCTTAGGCGGATGGGCCGCCGGCGCTTTAGCGGAAGCGTTCGCGTGCGCGCGTTCATCGGAAGGTTCATCGGAAACCAGCTCGGCCGATATCGAAGACGCGAAATCCAGCGGGTTGGTAGCCATGAGATCGCCGAGCGCCTTTTTTACTTTGGCGTGAGCGTGTTCCACATGCAGCCTCACGTCCGAGCGCGGATAGTTGATGTTCTGATCCAGGATTTCGAACAGCTGCTTAATTTCGGAAACTGAATAAACGCTCCAGTTCTTTATATTGTCGATAGCGCGCAATCCGTCTATTTTGATTTTAGCGGACGGATCGTTGATTAAACCTATTAATTTTTGAAGGTCTATCGCATTTGGCTGGTCCATATTAAATAAACTCCTCGATTAATGATATACTCGGATATAAAACGGGCATGAACGCCCCTATTAGTTATCGGCATTAATAACAAAGAGCTTATCGCGTTTTTTATAGACCCTCAAAAGCAAGGCGCGCTAGTTGATTTTAAATATCGCCTCGATCTCGACTGCGGCGCCGAGCGGAAGGGAGGAAACGCCGAGGGCAGCGCGCGCATGCGCGCCGTTATCGCCCATAACTTTTTTGAAAAATTCGGAAGCGCCGTTGATTACTTTGGGATGGTCTTTAAAGTCGGGAGAGGCTGCGCAAAACCCGGAAATTTTAATGAGGCGGCCCACGCGGCCGAGATCTCCTCCGAGCGCGCCGGAAAGCGCTGCGAGGATATTTATGGCGCATAATTCAGCGGCTTTCTGGCCGTCTTCAACGCTTATATTGTTTCCAAAAATCCCGCTGTAAACGACTTTGCCGTCTTTAACCGGGAGCTGGCCGGAAACGTAGGCCGCGCCGTCGGAAACGACTACCGGAACGTAAGCGGCAAGGGGCGCCGCGGGCTTTGGAAGCTCTATATTCATTTCTTTTAATTTTTCGATTATATTCATTTAGTATTCCTCCGAATTTTAAAATTTTACTAACAAAAATCCGATTTAAAAACGCATGCCCCCGAGGAAAGCGGCCGCCGCAAAAAAACTCAAAGCCCTCGAAAGGATTCGAGCGCCCTGTAATCGGTCTGGTCGACCTGTAGCGGAGTGATCGAAATGTAACCGTCTTCTACCGAAGTGTAGTCTGTATCGACGGCCGGCTCTATGTTTTCGCGCCTGCCCGAAAGCCAGTAATATGCGCTGGAAGTGGGAGCGTCGATTTTTTTATAAGAATCGTCGTAACGGAAATTATTGACGCGGGTTATTCTGTGCCCTTTTATTTCGCCCGGCTTCTTAGACGGCACGTTTATGTTGAGAAGGAACCTGTTGCCGTGCTCCACGCATTTTTCGTAAAGGCTTTTGAGGTTATCTCTTATGAAAGCCGAAGCCGTGGAATATTCAGGATCGGGCTTATAAGAAGCGATGGAAACCGCTATCGACGGGTAGTTCATGAAAACGCCCTCGTAGGCGGCCGCCACCGTTCCGGAA
The DNA here is from genome assembly GCA_029571125.1 of bacterium. GTDB lineage: Bacteria > Muiribacteriota > UBA9980 > UBA9980 > UBA9980 > UBA9980. Next base: position 1,493 of record JAKPTH010000445.1, on the reverse strand, counting down.
TATCTTATATCCAGGCCTATATTCGGGCCGTGGTTTATTCCGGATATTATAAGATCGGCCCTGACGCCGAGCTCTGGCAATATTACCTTTACTCCGAGCTTGACGCAGTCCGCGGGCGTGCCGTTAACGTAATAATACTTTCTGGCGGAACCGGCCTTGCGGGAGTTGTATTCCTTAAACCTGAGCGGATTATGTAATGTAATAGCCGCGCTGGTGGCCGATTTTTCAGATTCCGGAGCGACCACGTAAACGTCGTGCCCTCCGCCGGCCAGCGCGTCGGCGAGGTTATGCAGCCCGCCTGCGTGTATTCCGTCGTCGTTTGCGAGTAGGATCTTCAATTATAACTTTCCTTTCGAGCGTTTTAAGGCAATTCTGCCAGGAGGCCGACCGCTTGCCGGCCGGCTATTGTATTTTAACTTTCGAAGTGTCTATTTTTTTTCCGTCGTTTATGACCTGTATATTGTTTTCGCGAAGCAGCCAGCCGATGGCCATGACGAAGAACTGCTCCTCCACGTCGTGCTTTTCCTTTATAGCTTTTTTCAGCGCCGAATATTCCGTCTCGCCTTCTTTATCGAGATATTTCCAGATGTAGCCTGCGATATCTCCGATTTCGGTTTTTATCACTTAATACCCTCCCCAATTTATATATTTATTTTTCTCGTTTATTTTTTCTGTATCTTTTTTTCGAGCTTCGCCCAGGTATCCACAAGCGAAACCGTCCTGTTGAATACAAGCTTTTCGGGCGTAGAGTCCGAATCCAGGCAGAAATAGCCCTGTCTCAAAAACTGGAAACGGTTTTCGATTTTAGCCGATTTAAGCCCCGGCTCGACGTAACACGGATAAAGCTTAACGAGCGAATTTTCGTTGAGATTTTCCTTATAGTCGCCGCTCGCCGTTTCGTCAGGATTGGATTTTGTGAAAAGCTGGTCGTAAATACGAACTTCGCATTCGACGGCGTGCGCCGCTGAAACCCAGTGAAGCGTGCCCTGAACCTTTCTTCCGTCGTCGGACCAGCCGCCTTTCGTCGCGGGATCGTAAGTGCAGCGCAGTTCCGTTATTTCGCCATTTTCGTCCTTGACCGCGCTTTCGCATTTAATATAATAAGCGTGTTTTAGACGCACCTCGCGGCCGGGCGCGAGACGGAAAAACTGTTTTGGCGGGTCTTCGCGGAAATCGTCACGCTCGATATAGATGATTTTAGAAAAAGGTATTTTTCTCGTGCCTGCGCTTTCGTCTTCGGGATTGTTCTGCGCGTCGAGTTCTTCCACCTGACCGTCCGGATAATTAGTGATTACGACCTTCAGCGGTTTCAGAACGCCCATCACCCTCATGGCTTTTTTATTGAGGTCTTCTCTGACGCAGTATTCCAGCATCGCAAAATCGACCGTGCTGTTTGACTTGGCCACTCCTATCATTTCGCAGAAATTCCTTATGGCTTCCGCCGTATAGCCGCGGCGCCTGAGACCCGATATGGTGGGCATGCGGGGGTCGTC
>JAKPTH010000428.1 GCA_029571125.1 bacterium | reverse complement strand
AAAACGGCGGCCAGCGCGGCGGCTATTATAAACATATATAATTGAAAGCGCATATATTTCATATTCGTTTTTTGTTATATTTAAATATAATTAAATATTTAAGTCTTCGAACGGTTGACTGATTTAATAATATGGCCAGCGCGGCTTATTAACGTTCTCATAATAATTATAACATAAAAACGCGCTTTTGTCAGCTTGTGAGAAAAACGCGGGAGCTTGATTTTTAAAATACATATCAGGTTATTTTTAACGTTTTAGTATTAAAGCGGAGCGCTCTTTTGAACTGGCAAAAACGCGTCTTTATCTGGACGGACGAAAATAGTTCGTCATCGTCAATAAGGAGAATGGTTTTGGGCTTTAACTCAATCATCGCGGGCCTCTTCGATCGACTTTGCCGCGCTTCTTAATACGGCCGCTCGAAATTAACTTTCGACCGGCCGCGAACGCATTTTATTTTTTCAATAAAAAAGCCGGTTTGAAAACACAGTAAGGCTCAGTGGTTATAAATTTTTTCATGAACGCGGCTTCTTCGGCGTTTTCAGCGCTGAATCTTGCATGAGCGGCTTTGTTTTCGGGCATGAACATCCAGAAAAAAACGTCGATCTTTTTGGCTTCTAATGCGGCATATCTTGCCTGCGACTCAACGACCACGACTTCGATGTTTTTACCGATCATTTTAGCAACTTCAGACAGAAAAGCGATGCTGAAACCGGCCGGCTTGCCGTCTGCCGCGATATAATCAAGAGGCGGCATAGCGCCGGTTACGCCCACATAAACAGTTTCAGAATCGGCGTTTTTTTCCATCGTCGTCAGAGAAGGCTCCGAGTCGACGGGAAGGTCTTTAATCCAGGTTTTATATAATTGGTCATACTTGCCCGATTCCTTAATTTTAGTTATGGCCGAATTGATGGAATCCCTTAATTTGACGTCTGAATTTCTCAATCCCATAACTATGCACAGATTTTTGTCCAAGACGCTGGATTTGAGTTCGGGATTTCTCTGTATCATGTAATTTGCCAGAATGTCGCTCGTAAACATAAAGTCGGCCCTGCCTGATTTTATCATAGCCAAACAGCCGCTAATCGATTCAACATATAAAATTTTTTCCACGTCGCAGCTAAAATATTTTTTCGCCATGACTTTTGCATTTTCTTCCGAAACTCTGGAAAAGTCGGTAACAAGAACTTTACCTTTAAATTTGGCTTCATTTTGATTGCCGGTTTTTTCGACGACCTCTTTTTTGGCCATAACTTCGGCGGTTTGCGTTTCGCAGTAGCCCTCCGTAAAAGCCGCAAGCGTGAACGCCGACGCTAAAACCAATAACCATTTGTTAAATTTCATTTAAAATTTCCCCTCTTCGCTATTAAAATATCCAAGTGCGGCTAATTTTAAATTATTATATGCGCTTTGTCAAGTAAAAATTGCCGAATCGTCAAGTTTCACTGACATTAAAGGAACTTTATGTTTTTAGAATATAGGTGTTAACCCCGAGATGAATTTTTAGGTTCCTTTTCATTTGGAATG
>JAKPTH010000424.1 GCA_029571125.1 bacterium | reverse complement strand
TTTTCGAGTATGCAGTCCGCCACCAGCGGAAGCATCGGATTAAGTTCGAAATTGCCGTCGGCGGCGGCGATAGTGAGCGCCAGATCGTTGCCGATGACTTTATAATAGATCTGTTTTATAAATTCAGGCCCGACCGGATTGACCTTGCCCGGCATAATAGTGGAACCGGCCTGCAGCGGAGGAAGAAAAATTTCCGAAAGCCCTCCGACCGGTCCGGAATCCATCAGCCGCAAATCGCTCGATATTTTATTTAAATTGACCGCGAGGGTTTTTATTATAGCGGCTACTTCGACGTACGCGTCGAGGTTTTGAGTCGCGTCTATAAGGTTTTCCGCGCGCGCAAGACCGTAGCCGGTAAGATAACGCAATTCTTCGGTAACCGCGAAACGGTATTTTTGCGTTGCCCCCACTCCGGTGCCTATGGCCGTGCCGCCTATATTAATCTGGCGTATGCGCTCTTCGCATTTATATAAACGCCATCTGTCGCGCGATATAGCTTCGGCGTATGCGCCGAACTCCTGTCCGAGAGTTATGGGAACCGCGTCTTTAAGCTGCGTGCGGCCCAGCTTGAATATATCGGCGAACTCGCTTTCTTTTTGCTGCAGTGCGGTCTGAAGGTGCATGACCTGATCGGTAAGCTCTCTCAGAAGCTTTATTATAGCTATTTTTATGGCGGTGGGAAAGGTGTCGTTCGTCGATTGCGACATATTTACGTCTTCGAGCGGATGAAGCTTTTCGAATTCGCCTTTTTTAAAGCCCATATAGACGAGCCCTGCGTTGGCTATGACTTCGTTTAAATTCATATTGATCGAAGTTCCGGCGCCGCCCTGAATAGCCGGCAGCACGAAATCGGCGTCGTATTTTCCGGCTATTATATCTTCGCAGGCGCGTATTATGGCGCCGTGCTTTTCTTCGCTGAGTTTGCCGGTTTTATAATTCGCAGCGGCGCAGGCTTTTTTTACAATAGCATAAGCGCGTATTATTTCGATATTTACTCTTTTATATTTTATACTGAAGTTATCGGCGGCCCTTTTGGTCTGGACGCCGTAATTAAGTTCGTCGTCGATTTCAAGAGTTCCGAGCAAATCTTTTTCTTTTCTCATTTAGTACCGCTTTCAATTATTTTTTCTACGGTTTCGTAAAAATTATTTACATTTAAAGGTTTAGGGATTATTCCATCCATTCCCGCTCTGATATAAGAATCGAATTCTTCTGGCATGGCGCTTGCCGTTAAAACTATTATAGGAGGACGTTTTTTTCCTTTTTCACTAAAAATGCGGCCGATGGCTTTAAAGGCGCTCAAGCCGTCCATGACCGGCATTTGAATATCCATGAGGATTGCGTCGAAATATTCGGCCGAGGCTTTTTCGACCGCTTTTTCGCCGTCTTCTACTATGACGGCCTCCCAGCCTTTCATTTCTATAATTTTTTTAATCAGCCTCCGGTTGGCGGGCTCGTCTTCGGCTATTAAAAGTTTAAGCTTTTTTTCGGCCGGTCCCGGTATTTCCGAAGATGCGAAGGGCTCCGGTTTTCTTTCATACGCTTCCCCGCCGGAGGCTTTTGGAAAACTTATATTGACGGTGAATTCGCTTCCTTTTTCGGGCGCGCTTTTTACCGATATTTTTCCGCCCATCAATTCCACCAGGTTTTTAACTATATTCAATCCAAGGCCTGTTCCCTCGCGTGCGCGGTGAAGATTCGACTCTTGCTGGACGTAATTTTCGAAGATCTTATTTATCATTTCCGGCGCTATGCCTATTCCGGTGTCTGAAACGCTGAATTCAACGTCAGAACCGCCGGATGTTTCTCCCTTAAGTTTTATGGAAAGCGTAATATGGCCTTTTTGAGTGAATTTTATAGAATTATTGATGAGGTTGGTTATTATCTGCCTTAGCCTTACCTGATCTCCCAAAAGCGGCCGGCTTGATTTTTCGTCATATTCTTCATTTATGGTCAAGTTTTTAGAAGCGGCGGCGAGACTCAGAGATTTTACGCAATCGCGCGCCAGCGCCACCGGGTTGAAAGGCTCCGGGGTTAAAGTTAATTTGCCGGCTTCTATCTTTGAAACGTCCAGAATATCGTTAATTATCGTAAGCAGCTTTTCCGCCGAACCGGAAATGTGGGTTACGCAGTCGGACTGTTCAGGACTTAAATCGGTCATTTTCAAAAGATTGGCGAATCCCAGAACGCTGTTCATGGGGGTCCTGATTTCGTGGCTCATTTTAGCCAGAAAAAGGCTTTTGGCTGAAGTGGCGGCGTTGGCTCTGTCGCGCTCGGCTTTTAACTCTTTTTCGAATATTTTGCGTTCCGTTATATCTTTATTGCTGCCGCGATTGCCGAGCCATGTTCCGTCGGGACGATAAATAGCTCTGCATTTATGCTCTAAATACTTTACCTCTCCGGATTTAGTTATAATTTTAAATTCGATCAGATGGTCGGTTTTTAAAGTGCCGGTTTTCAAATCTTTTATATGGCCGGATATTATATTTTTATCTTCGGGATGAGTTATTTTTAATATCAGATCCTCGTCTTCCATGAATTCTTCTGCGTTGAAGCCCGTTACCGCTTTGCATGCAGGCGAGACGTAAATATACTTTCCGTCCGGCGCGCGCCAGTATTCCCAGTCGAGAGTGTAATCGGCCACTATTCTGTAATTTTCATATATTTTATGCTGGGTGATATCCAGCCCGACCGAAAGCAAACCTATGCTTCTGGAATTTTTATCCTTTAAGGTTTTTGAATACCATTCTATATCTATTTCACGGCCGTCTTTGAGTACGATCGGATTGATTATTCCGTTGGCTTCGATGTCGTTAATTGCGTTGAGAAAAATTTTGCGGATTCGCTCCCGGTCATCTTGCGGAAGAAAAGTGTCGAACCAGTCTTTTCCGAGCAGGTCGGAGCTTTTTAAGCCGCATAATTTTTCGAAGAAAGGGTTTATCAAAACTATCTTTCCGTTATCGTTGAGCACCACTATTATAACCTGGGCGGTTTCTATAAGGCTTTTAGCAAAATCGCTCTCGGCGGCGGCTTCGGCTTCCAATCTTTTTCTTTCGCTTATATCGCGGATTATAGCGCACATGCTTTCTATGCCGCCGCCTTCATTTTTTATGAGATGCGTTCTGAGTTCTATCGGAAATATAGTTCCGTCTTTTTTTATATATTCCTTTTCGTAAACCTGCGAATGTCCGGTTGCAATTAGCTGATTTTTAATAATATTTTCTTCGAAAGTCAGCCATTTTTTTGGAGTTATATCCCTGAAATTCATGTTTTTAAGTTCATCGTCTGCGTAGCCGAGCATGTCGCGATATGCTTTATTATATTCGATTATCTTTCCGTCTATATCTACGAATACGAAAGCGTCGAGCATGTTTTCAAAAACAGCCCGGTACTTCGCGTCGTTGTTTTTATTTATGTTTTTATCGGTTGAATTCATTGCCCTTATATCACTAAGATAAATTTATAAGTAAGTTTTTACATCGCAGATTATAGCATTTATCTTCTTATATTGCAAGTTCAATCGTTTGAAGATTACGCCGTATTGATTGTAAATAAAAGAGCTGTAACGCCATTTTGCGATTACAGCTCTTTTATTTTTATAAGGAATTTTTAGCGTATATTAATTTTTAAGCCCTTTTTTCCAGCCGCTGAGTCCGTTTTTAAGGCTGTTCAATCCGCCGTTTATGAACGACTGCGCGCCGTCGAGGAAGTTGATTCCGGCTTCGGCAGCAGATACGCCCGCGTTAGTTAAAGCTTTTTCAGCTTCGTCAACGGCCTGTTTTCCGGCATTGACCACTGCGTCCGCGGCTTTTTTTCCGGTTTCAACGACGGCTTCTCCCGCATTGGCTACAGCTTCGGCGGCGTTTTTGCCGGTTTCAACAACGGCGTCGGCCGCGCGTTTTCCTGCTTCGGCAGCGGCCTGAGCGGTTTCTTTAACGGCTTTGTTAGCGGCTTCTCCGGCATCCGAAACGGCTTTTGCCGCTTCTTTTGCGGTTTTAGCGGCGGCTTCTCCGGCCTCTTTGCCTTTTTCGGCTACGAAAGCTCCGGCTTTTTTTCCGGCGTCGTATGCGGCGTTAGCCGCCCAGATTCCGCCCGCTACCGTAAGTGCAGCCGGTATAAGCGGAGCCGCAGCCGCAAATAATAAACCGTCCTTAACGGCCTGTTTTAATTTTTCTTCGCGTTCTTTGTCTTTAGCCAGCTCTTCTTTTTCGTTAACGTTGAGCGTATCTTCGTATTTAGGGATTTTAATGTTGATAAGGTTACCGTGATAGGGGCATTCAAGCGCATAGCTTTTTTCGTCGTTCTGAAGCCTTAACATAAATTCTTCGTGCCTGGTTCCGAATAATTTTTTTATTTCCTGCGGGCATTGAATGCTGTTTTTTGTCAGATGATTCGATCTTACGAGATCGCCGATTTCACGAGGATACATCTTTTTGTCGTGAACGGCGACTTTTACCGCTCTTGAAATTGCGCCGGCCGCGCTTATCATTTTAATGGTGCATTCTTTCTTTACGGCGACTTCCCTGGTCTGTTCGGCCGCGCTCATATCGGTGGGCATATATGTGGTTATACGGCCTGGATGGTTAGGGCATTCGATGAAAATATATTTTTCATATTTAGGCTGAAGCCTGAAAGAATATTCGCATTTTTTTTCGCCGAATAAGCCTTTTTCTTTTTTAGGGCAATAAATTTCGTCTTTTGAAATATAGTTGGCCCTTACAAGGTCCATTGCGCTGCGCGGGTAAAGGGATTTATTTTCTTTAGCTATTCTGGCGTAGTTATAAGTTGCGATGGAAAGACGGTTGCGGCGTGACAGGCATTCCGATACGCTGCTGTCGGCCACCGGTTTCTGAAGCGGTTTTACCGATTTCTGATCCGTTTTCTGGGTTTTTGCGGCGTTCGAAGAGCTCGCCGCGCCGCCTGCGTTGACGCTCTGCTTGTTTTCAGAGATGCTCGAGCCGGCGGATATGCTCTTATTGATATTGCCTATGCTTGAAGATGAATCGCCTGCAAACGCGGGAAAGGAAACGGCGAAAGCCGATAAAAAGAACGCTGTTAAAACCATTAAATTCGTGATTTTTCTGGTTTTCATAAATATTCCCCTTTCAGTTTAAAATTTTATAAGTTCACTTAAGTTTTCTAAACGCTTTAGTTCTGGTTTTAAAAAATCAGGTTTTGCGGCGATTATGGCTGAATTTTAAAATAAAACCGCGCCCGATAGTATAATCGTTATTTTAATTATACCATAAACGCGGAAAAAAAGTTCCACTTATTTTTATAATTTTTGAGTATTAGTTTTATTTTAGATTTTTATAAAATTTGTCCAGCAGGTTTTTGGATCTTAGTTTCACTTCGAGCATTTTAATTATGCTTTTTTCGACTTTTCTTTTGTTTTCCCTGGTTTCTTCCGACATTTTATTAATCTGAACGAGCTGTTCGCTTAACTTTTTTATGAGAATTTTTTTATTGGCGTCGGTTATTTTTTTCTGGTCGAACTCTTTTTCAATTTCTTCGAGCGCTTTTTTTGATTCGCTGAAGTTTACATAAGCGGCGACGTCGAAAATTTGATCGGCGGTGATCTGTTTGACGTCACTGTTTATTCTGGTTTCACCCGAAGGTTTAACGGCCGTGCCTTCGAGTTTATTTTTTAATTCTTCGGTTTTGTTTTTCAGAATTTCGAGAATGCTGAAATACTGTTCGAAGCATTTCGATCTTTCCTTAAGTTCTTCGATGAAGAAATTTTCGCGCTCTATTTCAAGTTCGAGCATTTCTATGAACTGTTTTTTTGCGTTTAAATCCAGAGAGCGGCTGTTAACCTGATTTTCGATTTTTTCAAGTATTTTAAGCGCGTTGTCGACCTTGTCTGCGGATTTTTCAGGTTGAGAGAAAGCGGCGGTGAAAGTTAACGCAAGAAAAGCTGCGGATAAAACCAGAATATTTTTAATACGGGTAAATTTCATGGAATCACTCCTTATGGATTTAGCGCTTAAAAACGTCTGCCGTCAAGCCCTTTGCCTGCCGCACCCGTTCGGCCGCGCATATATTTATTTTGCGACGCAATAAACAAGTTTTTATTTTAACAGTTCGTTCCATTTCTCGAGCGATTTCGAGTATGAAACTATCTCGTTTTCGTTGAAAAATATCGAAATTTCCCTGTTGGCTGAATCTACGCAATCCGAGCAGTGGACTATGTTATAAGTTACGTACATCGCGTATTCTTTTCTGATGGTGCCGGGCGCGGCTTCCATGGGATTGGTGGCGCCGGCTAACTTTCTCATGACTTCTATTACGTTAGGCCCCTCTATTACCATGGCGACGACCGGGCCCATGGTGGTGAAACGCATGAGCGCAGGAAAGAACGGTTTCCCGACGTGTTCCTTGTAGTGTTCACCGGCTATCTGCTCTGATATTTTCATCATTTTCATAGCCGTTATTTTAAGATTCTTGTTTTCTATGCGTGAAATCACTTCGCCGATAAGCCCTTTATCGACGCCGTCCGGCTTGACCATTACGAATGTTCTTTCCATTGAGACCTCCATAATTATTCTTAACGGCGGGCGGCATCATACCGCCGCCCGCGTTTGTTTTATCCGGCTAAATACTACAATACAAATGAAAAAAAATCAAGAACTATTTTGTTGCGTTGCAAAATTTATAGAGTTCCGTAGATCCTGTCGCCTGCGTCGCCGAGGCCGGGCACTATATACGCGTGGTCGTTGAGGCGCTCGTCGAGGGTGGCGGTGAATATTTTGACGTCCGGATGGTGTTCGTGAAGTGTTTTGACGCCTTCGGGGGCGGCTATTATGCAAAGAAATTTTATGTCTTTTGCGCCGCGTTTTTTAATCATGTCGATGGCCGCTACTGCGGAACCGCCGGTGGCGAGCATCGGGTCGCATAAAAGCACCGCGCGCTTCGATATGGAAGTGGGGAGCTTGCAAAAATATTCCACCGGTTCGAAAGTTTCGGGATTTCTGTATATGCCTATGTGCCCTATTTTAGCCAGAGGCATGAGCCGCAGAAGGCCGTTTATCATAGAAACGCCCGCGCGCAGGATCGGGACTATGGCGACTTTCTTGCCTTCGATTTTATAGCCGAAAGTCTTTGCCACCGGAGTTTCCACTTCGACTTCGTAGAGGGGAAAGTCGGATGTGGCTTCGAAGCCGATCAGCGTGGAAACTTCTTCCACCAGGTCGCGGAATACGTTGACCCGAGTGTCTTTGTTGCGAAGCAGCGTAATTTTATGCTTTATAAGGGGATGCTCGACTATAACCAATTCGCCCTTCGATATGTTTTTTCTGACGCAAATGCCGTCAGCGGATATAACTTCCTTGGCCGCCTTATCTTTTTTCCCGGTCATTTATTTTATCCACCCTTCTCTGGTGCCGCCCTCCGGCAAATCTGGTACCGATAAAAGTTTTTACTATATCCGCCGCGATTTCGAACCCGCTGATGCGCCCGCCCAGGCACAGTACGTTAGCGTCGTTATGCTCTCTGGTGAAGCGCGCTACTGTGGGATCTGTCACGCAGACGGCCCTTATGCCCGCGACTTTGTTGGCGTAAATGGCCATGCCCTGGCCGGTGCCGCAAAATAAAATGCCCATGTCGTATTCGCCGGATACGACTTTTTCGCATACCCTGGCGGCCATATCCGGATAGTCGCTCGAAACGCTTTCCGAACCGCCGAAATCGTCGGCGCTATGGTCTTTTAATTCTTTTTTTATATATTCGAGGATCTCGTTTTTCAGCTTCGCTCCGCCGTGATCGGAACCTATCGCTAATTTTAGTCCTTTTTCCACTGGCGATTACCTCCATTAAAAGGCTGGTTATTAATTTCGAAAATTTTACTAAATTTTATTCATTTTTTCAAGTTATTTGATTCCGCCGGTAAAAATTTTATTAAAACTATTTTCGGCAGTCAAAATTATGCTTTTAAATTTTTAAAAATTGTGTTATAATCGTTAAAACGCATTTAACAAGGAGATTTTAATTTAATGATTAGAATTACGATCAGGTGGGTGGAGCAAACCGATCTCGTTCATATGAAGATACATCTCGGCAAAAAAAATATTTTTGACGATCTGATATCGAAGGTTTCTCTCAAGGAAATTAAGGAATTTCTCGACGATTCGCTTAAAGAAGACAGTTTTTTTAAAGACAAGATAAGCAAAGAAAGCATTTTAAGCGGCGATATCAGCGAAGACGATTTCCAGGAACTTTGCGAATATTTCGATATAGAATCTTCGACTCTCGTAAGATAAAGCGGCGGAGCTTTTAGCCGTAAAAATAAAATTCAGAAGGCCGGATTATAAAAAATATATAAACGGCACTTGATTTATTTTATTATTTATGTTATAATGCACGAAAATCAGCCAAATGAAATATTTTATTTTTAGTTAGTGGGCGAATGCGGTCCACTTTTTCTTTTATATAAGGCCCGAAAAAGAAGCGGCGGCCAGCCGTAAGTTCATTTTGAAAAGGCCGGTAAAATATTATTCAAGGCTTATGAAAGGCAATCGAAAGTGTTAAAAGACAATATCAAAGAAATCGTCGAAGACGTTCAGCCCGCGATCAGGCAGGCCGGTTTCAGGCTCGTCGAGTTCAATCACGCCAGTATAAATCACGGCCGTACGCTCGTTTTGAAATTCGTCATAGATAAGCTCAAAAAAACCGACGCCAGAGACGGCATTACTCACGGCGACTGCATAAAAGTCACCAAAATGGTAGAAGAGGAAATCGGCCGGCGCTATAACGCGGACGAAATCGACTACACCATCGAAGTAGCTTCTTTCGGCCTTGGCAGGGCGTTTTCTGCGGCCGAAGATTATGAGGCTAATATCGGCATCGAAGTCGAAGTAAAGCTCAATAAGAAATTGAACGATTTCTTCAAGTTCAGCGGATTCTTAAAGGAAATTATTTACGAGGAAGGGCAGTGCTCCGCGATAACTCTTCAGTTGACCGAAATGGGCGATAAAAAAATGGAAGAATACCTCAAAAAGAAGAAGAAAAATGCGCCCGAAATCATAGTGCCGTCCGAAATGACGATTCCGCTTTCGGCGATTGCCAAAACAAGCATTAAAATTCATTTTTAATTTAAAAATATAAAATTACAAGGAGGCCCCGATGAAACCCAACGAATTTTTCGTGGCGATAAAGCAGATAATCGATGAAAAGGGAATAGCCAAAGACATTATTTATTCGGCTATTCAGCAGGCTTTAATTACGGCTTACCGCAAAAAATTAGGATCTTCTAAAGACCTGAAAGTCGTAATAGACGAAGAAAAGAAAGACATCAAAGTTTACTGGTGCAGAATGATCACCGAAGACGGCATACTGCAGCGCAACGGCATCACTATCAGCGAAGCCAGAAAAATAAAGGCCGACGCCGAAATAAACGAAACCCTCGAAGTGGAAATTCCGCCCGAAGATATAGGCAGAATAGCCGCTCAGACCGTTAAACAGGTCGTCATGCAGAAATTCAAGGAAGCCGAACGCGAAATCCAGTTCGAAGAATATATGAAGAAAAAAGGGATTTTAGTCACCGGCAACGTTCAGAAAATCGAAAAGAAAAAGGTTTTAATATCGCTCGGCAAGCTCGAAGCCACTCTGCCCGAAAAAGAGCAGATCGGCCGCGAGATATTTAAAGTCGGAAACCCCGTTAAAGTTTGCGTTTCCGAAGTCCGCAAGGACGCAAAGGGCCTCGAGATAATAGTGACCAGGGCCTCGAGCGACTTTCTGGAAGGCCTTTTCCGGTATTATATCCCCGAAATAAACGAAGGCATAGTTAAAATAAAAGCCTCCGTGAGAGAAGCGGGCTCGCGTTCCAAGATATCGGTCGCGTGCAGCGACAAAAAAATAGACCCGATAGGCGCCTGCGTCGGCCTTAAAGGCTCGCGCATCAAAGAGATCGTTTCCGAACTGATGGGCGAAAAAATAGATATAATCCGCTGGGACGAAGACGCGTCGGTATATTGCTCCAACGCGCTTTCGCCGGCTAAGGTAATATCGGTAAATCCGATAGAAGGCGGCAAAGGATTTTTAGTGGTGGTCCCGGATACGCAGCTTTCGCTCGCCATAGGCAAAGACGGCCAGAACGTCCGCCTCGCCGCGCAGCTTACTAAGTATAAAATCGACATCAAGAGCGAATCTCAGTACAAGGAACACCTCAACAAAGTCATGGACGGAACCGCTTCCATGGGAACGGCGGCCGCCGTTGAAAATTCGGGAACCGAAACGCGGAACGATAAAGAAACAAACAATAATTCTGAAAATGAAAACCTTTAAGGAGGTGAGCTTATTTGAGTAACAAAAGAATTTACGATTATTCGAAAGAAAAAAATATACCCAGCAAAAAAGTTATGGACGTCTTAAATAGCCTCGGCTTTGATGTAAAATCGCATTTCAAGGCCATCGATAACGACATGGTGGAGGCGTTCGAAAATTATTTAAAAAAAGAGCAG
>JAKPTH010000392.1 GCA_029571125.1 bacterium | reverse complement strand
ATTTCGCATGCAACGTGGCGATGAAGCTTACAAAAGCTTATGGGCTCGCTCCTTTAAAGCTGGCCGAAACGATCGCGGAATTTATCAAGGCGCCAATGTTTTCTAAAATAGAAGTCAAGGCGCCGGGGTTCATAAATTTTTATCTTTCGAACGACACCGTCTATCAGAACGCTTATAACGTATTGAAATTAAACGAAAATTTCGGGCGTGTGAATATAGGAAACGGCGTAAAAGTCAACGTGGAATTCGGTTCGGTCAACCCGACCGGTCCGATTTCCGTGAGCCACGGCCGCCAGGTGGTCCTCGGCGATATTTTCTCTTCGATGCTCGAATTCACCAACCATTCGGTCGCTCGCGAATATTACTGCAACGACGCCGGCAACCAGATAAGAAACCTCGGCAAATCAGTGCTCGTAAGATACCGCCAGGCGCTCGGGGCGAAAGTTGAATTTCCCGAAGACGGCTACCACGGCGATTATGTAATGGAAATAGCGAGGGAGCTCATCGCCATACACGGCGAAAAATATCAAGCTGAAGGCCCGGCCGACGAAGACGTGATAACGCTTTTCGGCGATTATTCCCAGACAAAAATGATCAAAGAAATCGTGGGCGTTTGCGAAAAAATGGGAGTCAAATACGACACTATTTATTCCGAACGTTCGCTTTATTCCGACGGCATCGTAGCGCAGACTCTGGAATTTTTAAAAGCCAACGCCCTTACCTATGAAAAAGACGGAGCCACATGGTTTTTGTCCACCAAATTCAACGACGAGAAGGACCGCGTGCTGGTAAAATCCGACGGGAAAAGCACATACGCTTTAAGCGACATAGCGTATCACAAAACTAAATATTCAAGGGGGTTCCGCCAGCTTATCACATTTCTCGGAGCCGACCATCACGGGTATATAAAAAGGCTGCATGCCGCCGTCAGCGCTCTGGGCGTGCCGCCGGAAACGCTTACGATATTGATCCACCAGTTCGTCACGATGCTCAAGGACGGGCAGGTTGTAAGGATGTCCAAGCGCGCCGCAAATTATGTAGAGCTCAACGAACTTATCGACGACGTAGGCGTGGATGCCGTCCGTTATTTTTTTATAATGCGAAAAATGGACGCTCATCTTGACTTTGATATAAACCTGGCCAAGTCGCAATCTACCGATAACCCGGTGTTTTACCTGCAATACTGCCATGCCCGCTGTCACGGCGTTTTAAACGAAGCCAGAACAAAAGGCTTCGACGTGGCGATCGATAAAATAGCTGCGCTTCCGCATGATATCGTTAAAAAGCTCGATTCGCCCGAAGAAGTCGCCATTCTTAAAAGAGCGGCCGATTTTCCTAAGATAATGGAAGAATGCGTTAAAAATTATGCGCCTCACCTTTTATGCCATTACGCCGAAGATTTCGTAAAGTTGTTTCAGAGTTTTTACACGAAAGGTAAAATAGATAAAAATTTCAGGATCGTGACCGATGATAAGGACCTTTCCAGCGCAAGGTTATTTTTGATATACGTGGTTTTAATAACCACAAGAAATATATTGAAGGTCATGAAATTAAGCACGCCTGAAAGAATGTAACGCGGAGAGTGAACATGTCTAAAAATCATAAATATAAAGGCTGGTTTATCACGTTCGAGGGGCCTGAAGGTTCGGGGAAATCGACGCAGAGCCAGCGGCTGTGCGACTACCTCAATAAAAGCGGCCGCGACGCCATAATGACTTTCGAACCGGGCGGAACGCCCATAGCCAATCAGATAAGAAGCGTAATATTATCGCGCGACAACGTAAAAATGACGCCCTGCTGCGAAATGTTTCTTTATGCGGCAAGCCGCGCCCAGCACGTAAGCGAGGTAATAATACCCCATATAGAAAAAGGCGGAATCGTCATCTGCGACCGTTTTACGGATTCTTCTCTCGCCTATCAGGCTTTTGCGCGTGAAATAGGATACGAAACGGTGGGTTCCGTTCAAAAAATAGCCACGATGGGCGTGGGGCCCGACCTTACGATCATGCTCGATATACCAACGGAAATAGGCCTGGAGCGTACTTTTAAGAAACGCAATCCGAACAAGATCGAAAAATCTGCCGACAGGATGGAACTGGAAAATCTGCAGTTTCATAAAAAAGTCCGTGAAGGCTATCTCAAACTAGCCGCTATGGAGCCTGAGAGAATAAAGGTAATCAACGCCGAAGAAGAGCCCGACGTGATTTATAATAAAATAATAACGATCGTCGAGAACAAAATATCATAAATATTGACAAATATAACGTTATTATGTAAAATTATTATCGTAATTCATTAAAGCGTTTGAGGAAAAATGCCATGCATGTAAAAAAAAGCGGCCTGGACGGGCGTAAAAGTTCAGACAATAAAGTGAATTCAGGGCAGTTCAAGGGCGGCTCCGGCGAGATACAAGGCGGCGTAACTGCCGCCGGGCAGGTGTTTTCATCTTTTTTAGACGCCGAGCAGAAAAAATACAGCATCGAAGAAATCAAAAAAATGATCGAAAGCCTCGAAAATCACGCTATTTTAATTTATAAATCGCCGTCTTTCAAGCATTACGAAGATTACCGCAACAAGGTGAAGGCTATTTTGCAGCAGATATGCGCCAATTTATATAAGGTCAAAGATAACCTTACTTCTAAAGACGCGGCAGAGCGGCTTCCTTCGCAGTTTCTCGTGGTCATATCGAAGGTGGATGAAACTTTGAGCGAACTGGAAGTCCAGTTCATGCAGAAGGCTAAAATCAATATTTTATCCAAGCACTATGAAATCAAGGGAATGCTTCTTGACGCCCTCTATTAGGCGCCGGCTCGTTTTATAAAGTAAGCATAAGTTTAAAAATATGCGCGGCATATAACTCCGCGAATTAAAAAATTATGAT
>JAKPTH010000390.1 GCA_029571125.1 bacterium | reverse complement strand
GGCTAAAGTGAATTCCATTTATATCGACCGCAGCCAGACTTACCCGGCGCCTTTCACCAACATATTGAACAAGACGGTCAATACAGTTTCAAGCAATCCCGCATGCCCTTCGCTTCATGCCGACGCAAACGGGTTGCATTTATTTTACTTAGACGACAGCGGCGAGGTGGGAGCGGGCGCTTTAACGTCCTTCGGCAACCCGAAATTATGGTATGTCAATTCGCCCGACTTCGGAAAGACATGGGGCATTCCACGCAAAATTTGCGGCACCCCCACTGGAAAGGCGGCCTGGGCGCATTCGGAGATTATCGATAAAAACGGCGCGCTCCATGCGGTATGGCGCGACAACAGAAACGGCGCATGGCAGCTTTATTACAACAAAAGCGAAGACGGCGGTAAAACCTGGCTTGCCTCGGATTTTTGCATAGGCAATGAAGACTCTTCGATTACGCTGGACAACTTATATTACCAGACGGGCTCGGCTCTTTCGGACTGGCTGAAATACGGTTCCGACAAATTCGTCCAGATAGCGGTTTCAAATGAAAATCGCGTTTATGTGGTATTTTCATCAAATTCTTCATCGCATTACATTCGTTATTCCGACGACGGCGGCAGAACCTGGCCGCAAAAAAACAAGGTTTCTTTCGCCAAGACCTCAGGAAGTTCAAAGGAATTGATAGAAAGCGTAAACTATATCGAGCCTATGAAAAAACTTATGCTGGTGTTTATTACCGGAAGCGATCTTAAAAGCCGTAAAATGAAATACTGCGATCCGGACGGAAAAAATTTTGAGTTAAATTCAAATTTTAATATTGCCGGAGTTGCCGAAAGTTCTCCGCCCGCGCTCAACGACGAATATAAATTTACCTATATTAAAACGGGCATAGAAAGTCAGGGCGATGCGACTTATGAATATTTCAGAATCGATAAAATTTTCTCGTTTCCTTCCTATTCTCAATTCGATGAGACTAAATTACTGCCTTCAAAGCAGGATATGACCGCAAGAGCTTTATATAAAAACATTTCATTTAATAATAAGTCTTATGTTTTTTACCATACCAACATTTTTAGCGAGCCGCCGAATTTCATTTTTTTTAATTATTCGAGCGACGGCGGCAACAGTTATTCCGATCCGGTTAATTTCGATTCAGCCAATAACGAGTTCGACAAATTAACCTGCGCCGTATATTCCGGCGTGCCGTACCTGGCAAAAAGAAACGCCAACGCGGCTCCCGCAGCCGATTTTTTCGTTTCGTCGTTCGATAAGCAAATATTATTTTCAGCTTGTAACGGCTCTTTGTTTTATTCCGGAATCGGCGATAATGAGGTAAAAAAAGCAGAAAAGTACAATTTTACAAGCGATAAAATCACATGTTTTTCAGGCGACGGCGATGGAAATCTCATCTATGGCACGTCCAACGGAGCGTATTTCAGGAATATAAATTTTGGAAGCGCGACATATTTCACGACCGGAGCCAGAGCGGATAAAGTAAATTTTCCTATCAGCGATTATTACTGGCATCATTTTTTTAACGGAGTATCCGTAAAAACCGTATTCGCCGAAAAGAACGGCGTTCTCTGGGTCGGAACCGCAAATAAGGGCATATATCGATCAAACGATTACGGCGAAAATTGGAAAAATATAGAAGCGGTCAAATCGAATATAAACGGATCGATTAATTTTATTGGAATGGGAAATGCAAATAGAATCAATAAATTAATTTTTTTCTCCTCTCGTTATAACCTTAAGAATGCCGATGATATTACATCCGTAGTGCCGGAGCATCTTTGTTCGACATACAATCTGAGCAATAATTGCATCGAAAGCACTACTTTAATAACGCGCGGTCAGTACCAGAACATAATTTCCGCCGCCACAAACTCTTACGATAACGATAAGATAATTAGATTCGACGGCCTCGAAAAAAAAATAAGCATCAAAAAGCACAATTTTACAGCCATAAACGCAGTATATACTAAAAATTCATCTATCGACAATTATCAGCAGTGGGGTAATTCAAATTTAACGCCGGCGGGCATGAAGGTTACTACGGCGGATACGATAGAAATTTTAGCCGGAAGAAAATACTGCGTTCACCCCGGAGAGCCGTATTGCTTTTTTTCACTGCCCGGCGGCTTCTGGTATCAAGGCCCGTCGAATCTTTCCGGGCAATTAAAATACAATATCGTCAATTCAGATTTCGACTGTTTACAATACTTTTACGGCAATCCGGCAAAAAGCGGAGAATTAAAGTATGCCATAAACACATCCTTGACTCCGCGAACTCAAGGATATTGCCTGGTAAAAACCGTTTTACATTCCCAGCCTTTGGCTGAAATAAATGTATCTTCAAAAATGAACGCCAACGTCAATAACGCTTTCGCGGCTCCCGATAATAAAACTATATTTTTTACCAATTATGTCAACGGCAAAGTATATTCAGTATCCGATATCAACGACACTTCAGCCGTCCAGGTCAAAGAATACTCTGAAAATATCGCCAACCCTTTAAGCGTTATTTTCTCGCCTAAAAACCGGAGCGGCGAATATAAATCATACATAGTATGCAAAACCAACATCGTCGATTTATACGGCAACAAAATGCTCGCTGATATTTCAGGGCTCGACATTTCAGGAGCGGCATTCAGCGATAACGGAGATCTTTATTTCGTCGATAAGACCTCTAAAAAAATATATAAATGCGTCACTTCGGTTCAAAAAACCGTTTATGTCACGGTAAAAGAAGCAGACGATTCAGCCGCCGGATCGATGCCGCCGATGACGCTGGTCAGAAAATTCCACAACTGGCAGGCGGCCAACGAAATAAGGCGCGGATATATGCCGAACAGAAATTATATCAAATATAATTACATTTACACTTCAAGACAATATCCGGCGGGCATTTCAGCGACGCGATCCGAAACCTGGTCGCCCCAGTCGGGGACATACGATACCCTTAACGCATATGTCGTAGACAGCGTTCTGGACGTAAATGGAACGCTGGAAATTCTCGCCGGCACGCTCGTAAAATTCGCCACGGCGGATAAATCGGTCAATAACGCAAACTGGTCCGGAAAGGCGAATTCATGCATCCGTGTGGGAACGAATGGAAAATTATATATATCCGGCGGTTTAAAAGAATCTGAACGCGTCTTATTCACTTCGCTCGACGACAGCACGGCGGCTCCTTCTGCTTACAGCAGCGGCGATTTGAATTCCAAATCGGCCGATGGGCTCGCGAATCCTCAGCCGATGCGTGTCAAGAGCGGCGCCACGGAGCGTTTATGCGGCGCAAAGTACGGCGATTGGGGAAAATCAGACGGCACTGCGGCCAATTCTTTAGGCGGGCTTTATCTTCCCACGGCAGGCTGCGCCGTTATAAACAACCTTCAAACAAGATACGCGCTTTTATACACAAAATCCATATACCCCGGAAACCTTATTCCGCCCAATTTCAATACCACCGACGGCATAAACGAATGGACGAAGACGAACGTCTACGTAGTTAACGATACGCTTGAAATAGGCAACCAGACAAGACTCGATATAAATAAAGGCGCTATAATAAAGTGCCATACGAACGCCGCGCTTTCGCTGACCAACGGCAATCCCGACGCTTATCCATGGTACTCCATAATAGCCGACGGAAGCGCCCGTGAAGGAATAAAATTCACGCACGTTTCCGATATTCACACAAGTCATATCGACGGCCAGACGCCAAACGGCGGCGACGGAAAATGGGCCGGCCTTAACCTTAAAGGCGCGGGAGATATCAGTAATTTTAAATCTTCGATTTTTTTGAAAATGAATTCTATTAATTTATCCGGGGCAGGAGCGTCTTTTTATAAAAGCAATTTCGGCGCCAGTTCGTCGCCCGCCGGAAGCAGTTTTCTTCTTTCGCTTAAAAACAAAGACTTTTCAAGATTTTATTCCAATACCTTTCATATGATACAGCCGTGCCACGTAGAATTAAGCGAAAAAGCCGTCAATCTTTTCGAAAGCAACGATTTCGAATTCAACTTCGACTACGGCGCAGGAACCGGGCCCCAGGATTACCTGGTTTCGGCGGCGTCAAATTCCACGCTCATAGCCCGAAACAACGATTTCGGAAAAAAATATCAATCCACTTCGCTTTTTAACGGCAGTAAAATAAAGCTGTCTTCCACGGCATATATATCATCAAATATCTTCCAGAATTATTCGATATCCGGCAATCAAAGCCGTGGCGCCTCGGTTGAAGTGAGCGTTCAGTCTTCTGGAGGCGCTTATTCGCTGCCTGTAATAGAAAACAATTTTTTCGAAAGCTGCAAATGCGCGCTATATCTTGGCGGCGAAGGCTTCGACGCCACTTCCGCCATCCTCGAAAACCGAATCATAAACAACAGCTTTATCAAATGCGGCGCGCTCATCCGCTCCGAAGTCTCCGACCAAGGGGATTTTCCGGAATCGCCCGCCGGCGCCGCGATAGACACGGACGGCAACGTATATTTCACAGACGCCGCTTCATGCGCGGTTTACAAATATTCGCCCAACGGACGGCTGATGATGAAATTCGGCGGACCCGGCGCTGGCGACGGCCTTTTCGGAGCGCCTTCGGGCATCGCGGTCAACGGCACGGGGGAGATCTATGTCGTCGACTGGCAGGAAAAGCGCGTCCAGAAATTCGACCGCGACGGCAACTTCATACTCAAGTTCGCTACGGACACGGTAGATCCTTCCGAGCCGAACGCGCCGGCGGGCATAACCGTTTCGACGCCCGCCACGGAAGAAACGCTTTTTGTTACCGACAGCGTGCGTAACTCGGTAATGCGCTTTACAAATCAAGGCGATTTCAGGGGCGAAATACTATCTTCGTCGCTGCTCTCACCATCCGGTTTAAGCTCGCCGACGGGGCTTACCGCCTCGAGGGATTCCGAATATCTATACGTGACCGATACCGATAATCACCGGGTAGTTAAAATAAAAATCAACCTCACGACGACCGAAATCGAGCTCGGAGACGACTATTTCACGATCGAGCCGCGAGTGTTTAACGTCGGCAACGATCTGGCGGCCTGGCCGCTGGGATTCGCGCCCGGCTCCGGCGCGGATGAAGGCGGGCATATAGAACTAAACGTAGTAGCCAGAAAAGGCGACGGATCAACCAACGAGGTTTACACCGGCACCAAAACAGGAAAAATCTTTATAGACCATACGGCCGGCATCGTCACCTGGGAAGGCGCCGGCATAACGGATAACTCTCAGAGCAGCGCCGACAACAACGCCGTCTATTCCGGCGCGGCATTCGTCAACGGCGCCGCTAAATTTTACGTGAGAAATACGATGGCCGCTTACAATCTTAAAATTACGATAGCCGATAACGCCAAGCCGGAAATGCTCGGCAGCGCCGAAGTTTCATGGTTCGTCGAAAACACCCCGCCCGCGCTCGAATTCATCGGCGCCAATTCCAGGGGATTCCGCCGGTACACCTGCAAGAACGATCCGTCGGTCACTTTCATTAAAATCCCCGCATCGGCGTTCGACCGCGGAGACGGCACTTACGGCGGCGCGCCCACTGAAATAAAGATGAGCACATATTACATCGCGGAGACGCTGACGACTAACGCGCAATTCAAAAAGTGGAGAGATTCGGCTGGAGCGCCTTCATTGTCTTTTGTTTGCTGGGAATGGAATACTATATTCTGGGGCGTTATTCCCCGTAATTATCCAAACGATCCGGCTTATGGCTCATATTGGCCCGACGCCAAAAATTACGCTTACTGGCTGATAAATCAATCCAATTCAGGCCAGAATGATAATTTTCTGCCGACTGAAGCGCAATATGAAAAAGCGATGAGAGGTTCCAAGCTGTTCGGCGTTGGAAATAACGCATCAGAAAAAATATGGCCCTGGGGAAGTTCCTGGAGCGCTTCGCATTGTAACGAAAATTCCATATTGACTACCGACGAACATTGCCTCGGCCTTAACGGCGTCGGATCTACGAATGTGTTAAAATACCCACCACAGGGATATTACGGCTTAAGAGACATCACGGGAAACATGTGGACTTATTGCCGCGATTTATACAGCGCTTCATATCCTTCATCCATATGCGACCCATTGTGTACAATTGCTCAGGCGACTCCCGGTTATGTCGTTCGCGGCGGCTCATTTTACGGAATTTATCCGGGATCGTCCTCCGCCGAATATTACAAATGTTCTTTCAGGCATAAATCTGGATACATGGGCGAATACTCAACTTCAGGATACTGCGGCACGAACGGCATCCGCCCCTGTTTCTACTGGCCGGTGCAATGACAAATGCCCCTGCGCAGGGGGGCAAAAAGTCAAGGGAACGCACTAAAATTTGAAGCTTTCATTGAGCTGTAATTATTAAGTTATGGCCAAGCAGAAAAGGTGAAATTAAATGAAGAACAAAATACGGTTTTTATTAGTTATATGCCTTGCCGTAATGGCTATTTTTTTCTTTTCGCTTCCTGCCGAAGCCGTATGGGTGGCGATAAACACATCGAATTACAACGTAATTGGCGGCATCGGCTATATAAATCCCGGCGCTACGCTGCACTGCTACGGTTACCATGAATGGCCGCCCTCCCAATCAACCACTTTTACGTTCACCAACGGTACGAACTCTTATTATGCGACAGGAGCCAACCCAACCGGATACGGCGGCGATTTCAGCGTTTATATGGGACCTTTCAATCCGGGAACGAACTATTACATGTATTCGAGTAACGGCGGTTTTATAAACGGATTCACCGGCCCATTCACCGTAGGCTCACCCGACAGCGCGAAACCATATTATCCGTACATGAACAGCGCTTCATTCGTCGTATATGACAGAAACGTAGATATCTATATGAGCTGCCACGACAACGTGGCAATCACCGGCTACTGCCTCAAGGAAGCTGCGAGCCTTCCAGCCCAGCCGGGCCTTACGGACCCGGCCTGGGTGGCCGTTACGCCCGTGACTCCGCTGAGCACGAACGTTCTTTTTGCGCTTTCACCCTCGGCGGGCTTTAAAAATGTTTATGTCTGGTTCAGGGACGCGGCCGGCAATATTTCGAACAATCCCGATAATAACGGAACGCCGAGCCGTACTTTTCAATTGATTCTCGACACCGGACCGCCTACATCCTTTACAATTAACGCAATATCTCCGGTGACATCACGAAAAACCGATATCACCCTGACTGCAACCGACGACATCGGAGTCACCGCCTATAAGATCGACGAACCGCCGTTTTATTCATCAGGCTGGGTGGCGGTCGCTGCGGCCAAAAATTTTTCAAAGACAGTTTATAATGTCCCGCTTTCTAAAAATCCCGGCGACAAAACCGTCAAGGCCTGGGTAAAAGACGCTGTAGGCAACGTTTCCGCCGTAGCGCAGGCAGTCGTCCGCTTCAACGACGCAAGCGTTCCCAGCGGCGGTTTTACGATTACGCAGCCGGCCGGAAGCGTAACCGGTTTCTTCAATTCGCCGTCCATCAACATGACGCTTACCGCGAGCGATATCGAAAGCGACGTCACGCATTATTATATCCGCGAAGGAAACGGCAGCGCCCCTGTAAGCGGCGATACCGGCTGGCGTTCTTTTCCTTCGCCTTTACAGCAAAGCTATTCAAGCTTCAGCGCCGTGCATACAATCGGCGGCGGCGATGGCTCCAAATCAATTTTTGTCTGGTTCAAAGACGCGGCGGACAACGTCGGAGCCGCCTCAGACTCTCCGCGGGCCATAAGCATCGACACTCAGCCTCCGCTCGCGGGAAACGCCGAACCGGCTCGCTGGACGACGGTAGGCCCAGAAGTCATATCCGCGAACTGGGCACACCACGAATCCGTTTTCGTCTATAACGGCGTTGCATATTGCGCGTTTATCGATTATTCAAAATCATGGAAAATTTCCGTCAAAAAATTCGACGGCACAAGCTGGGTGGCGGCCTGTCCTGCTGCCGGCGGAGGTTCCGCCGGAGGGCCATACCCGAGTTATTCGAAAGGCTTATCATTATTCGTATACAACAACATTCCATACGTTGCATATTCAAATTACGGCGACAGCTACAGGGGATTCGTGCTCAACGCCGGCGGCAGCGCGTGGTCCGTCGTCGGAGGCGCACGATTTTCATCCGGGGCGATCGCGCATCCGAACATCAACTTTATCGACGGCCGGCTTTATGTTGCGTTCCGGGACGACGTCCAGAACGGAAAAGCCACAGTCGTATACCACGACAGTACCGCCGGCTGGGTAACGGTAGGCAATCCGGGTTTTACGTCGGAACCGTCCGACCATCCTCAGATCTACAAGTTCAACGATAAACTGCGCGTCGATTATCAGCCGCAATCGGCCATGGATACGGTCAAAACCATGCAGTACGATAACGGTTCATGGACCGCCGCGGATAACGGCTATCCCTCATCCTGGATCTACAGAGCGTCTCCCGACCCAGTTAACGGAAGCGCCAACGGCTCCGCAAGATTCGTTTTCAATTCAGTGCCTTACGTTATCCTGATGGATCCATCATTCAACAATTACGGCGGCAAAGCCACAGTCAAAAAATTCGACGGCTCATCCTGGGTAACCGTCGGAGATCCGGGTTTTTCTAATGGAGACGCGTTTTATCCTTCAATCGGAGTTTTCAACGGCGTGCCATACGCCACTTACGAAGCCGGCGGGCCTGGATGGAGGGCATCGGTCGCCAAATACGAGACGGTCACTAAAAACGGCATTATAATAAACGACGGCGCCAAGCTGACGACCGTGCGCCAGCTCAAAATGAAGATATTCGGCACCGATAAGAGAAATATCACGCCCGATTACCCTTCGGGCGTAGACGGCTATTTTATCAAATGCAACAATTCGGCAATTCCGCTCGGCGGCGATCCCGTCTGGCTCGCCATGCCGGCAGCTTACAGCAACGACAGTCCCGCCACGCAGGAGGTCGATTTTATGCTGCCGGCTAACGAAGCCGACGGACTTAAAAATTTTTATCTCTGGTTCAAGGACAAAGCCGGCAATGTTTCTTCAGCGGCGCAAAAAAGCATAAAGTTCGACACTCATCCGCCGGTCGAAGCGATAGCGGGCAGCATCTCGATCGCCGGCCCTCATCCGGAGCTTGTTATAACTCGTGAGGTCATGCTGCAGCTAAACGCAGAAAGCGGCCAGGATACGATCGAAAACGAAGGCTACTACGACATCAAGGTGTCGCATTACTTTCTCGGCGATTGCAACCCGGGAACGACAATCGCGCCGCCCACGGCCTCATCGGCATGGAAGCCCGTTTCAACGCCGGTAACGCCATACAGCGAAGTGGTCACATATACGCTGACCAGCGGCGGCGACGGCACCAAGGAAATATATGTATGGTACAAGGATATCGTCGGCAATATGTCGCTCGCCTCAAAATGCGTCACATTCCTCGATACGAGTGTTCCGCACGGATCGTTCACGATAAACGGGGGCGCGGAATGGTCCAATTCGCCGCTCTTGACTCTCAATTTAAGCGCGCTGAGCGCGACGGCGGTCAGCGGATATTTCATTTCAACTGATTCCGAGGCGCCTTCGGCGGCCGAAGCCGGCTGGCATCCCGTTTCACCGCCCGTTTCAAATTTCAGCGCAAATGTTCCATATTCGCTCGAGCGCAGTTACGGAGTAAAAAACGTTTACGTATGGTATAAAAGCACTTCAAATGTAGTGTCCGCAGTTTCGAGCGACACGATAAAGCTCGACTGCGAGGCGCCGGTGCCGGGATTCGGAAAAATGAAAAAAGTTACGATAGCCGGCTGCGGTTTGGCGGGCAATTCAGACGGACCGGCGCTTTCGGCGAAGTTTAATTATCCAACGGGGATAGCTTTTGACAGCAAAGGAAATTTATATGTCGCCGACAATAATAACCATAAAATTCGTAAAATAGATTTTTCAGGCAATGTGACGACTTTCGCCGGCCCTCCTCCCGGCGATACA
>JAKPTH010000369.1 GCA_029571125.1 bacterium | reverse complement strand
TAACTTTAACTTGACATTGCCTAAATAATCTATTGACACCTTTAAATATTTATGATATATATTCTTTAAGTCACTTTTTAAAAAAATATATAGGTGCTAAAAATGGCTGAAGAATTAATAAAGCTGCTCTTGATAGACGACGATGTTATGTTGTCTACCATGCTCGCTTACAACTTTAAAAACGACGGGTTCGACGTTACCTTCGTAAGCAGTTTCAGCGACGCTCTCGCTATAATCAACGGCATTTCTGAAACCCGTCCTTCTTTCGCGCTAGTCCTTCTCGATATAAGCCTTCCCGACGGCAGCGGCCTCGATCTGCTCAGGCAGCTCAAAAAAAACGCGCCTGAAATTCCTGTATTAATACTTTCCGGTAAAGCTTCCGAAACCGACAGAGTAACCGGCCTCGATCTAGGCGCCGACGATTACCTGTGCAAACCTTTTTCATTAAAAGAACTTCAGGCCAGAGTTCACGCAATTCTTCGCCGCGCCGGCAAAACGCACGAAAGAAAATAAGCAGAATTAAATATTTTTATTATAAATATTATTTTTAAAAAAGTTTTAAAAAAATCTTTACAAATTTAATAAAATATGGTATATTAATAGCATCCTTAAACGCGGAGATGGTGGAACTGGCAGACACGTACGTTTGAGGGGCGTATGGCTCACGCCATGCGGGTTCAAGTCCCGCTCTCCGCATTATAAAAACCCTGAAACCGTAAAGGTTTCGGGGTTTTTGCCATTACGGGAGCATTATCTATGTGGATCCAGAAAAGATTAGACATAAGCTGGCGCCGGCTTCTGGCGTCGCTCGCTTTTCCTTCGTTTATCCTGGACGCGGAAACCCTGGATAAAAAGATCGCGGCTTTGTGGGACGCTTCGGGCCGCTGCCATTCAATGACGTGCCTTTCGGTCAGAACCGGTTTCGATCTGTTGCTTTCAGCCATGGACCTCGCGCCGAATGACGAAATAATAATGACCGCCGTCAATATACCTCACATGTTCCAGATAGCTTCCGGCCGCGGGCTTAAGGTCGTCCCGGCGGAAATCGGCTCCGGCACTCTCGCCCCGGATGCGGACGCTCTGAAAAGCCTCATCACCGGCAGAACCAGGGCCATAGTCGCCGCGCACCTTTTCGGCGCCAGAGCGGACCTTTCGCCAATCAGGGAGGCTATAAAGGGCCGCGGCATAATTCTTATAGAAGACAGCTCGCAATATTTTCCGGGGCCCGCAGAGCAGCTATTATCCGACGTAAGGTTCTACAGCTTCGGCACTATAAAAACATGCACCGCGCTTGGCGGAGCCGTAGTTTCAGTCCGCGACGAAAAACTTATGGCCGCTATGAAAACACGCCATGAGTCATATCCCCGGCAATCCGAATTTTCGTATAAATTCAAGGCGTTAAAAACCATGCTGCTCAAATTTATTAGCGGCCGGGCGGCTTTCGGCGCCACAACTTCGCTTTGCGGCGCTTTCGGCATAGATATAGACGCGGCAATGTACCGCGCGACAAAAAGTTTCACTGGAAATGATTTTTACGAAAAGATACGCAAAAAGCCGTCCGCGCAACTCCTTCACACACTGCTGCAAAGGCTTTCCGGTTTCGACGGCGACGGCGCGCGCCTGCACAAAGAGCGCTGCGCCGCACTGGCGGCAAAGCTGGCCCGGCGATACGAGCTTCCCGGCTCGGCCGCGCCCGACCATGTTTACTGGGCATTTCCCGTTGTTTCCGCCGAATTGAAAAAAAGAATGCCCGGCTTCAGGGAGAAAGGGTTTTTCCTGTCGAGCCAGCAGGGAATATGCTCATTCGAAGAGAATTCCGAAGCGCTGAAGAATTCGCGCGCCCTGACAGGCGACATTGTTTACCTGCCGGTTTATCCGGAACTTCCCAACGCCGAACTCGACCGCCTGGAAAAAATGCTTCTCGATTAAAAACCCTTTTCGATGCCGCTCAGGCATTTCCGATATCCGCTTATTCGCTCCAGGTATTATTTCTCGCAGATCTTCGTCATCAACGAATCCAGCGCGCGTGCGATTTTCGGCGTTTCGTCGTCGAAAACGGTCCTGAGGTTAAGTATATAAGAATCGGAATCTATATATCCGGCCACGCGCTCGGGCGACATTCGCATGAAGCGGGCGATATATTCCAGCGTGAGGTTTTTAGGTGCGCCGCCATCGAGCTTGATATGCAGCGCCGGGTTGGACAGCGTTTTTTCAGGAGTAGTGCCGCCTCCGGCGGCAGCTTTAGCCGAAAGTATCTCTACCTTTATTTTATTTTCTTCCACCACGGCAGTTTTATAAGAAGCGAGGCGCGATATTTCGGAAAAAAGCGCCATGCAGCGCGCTCCTATGGATTCCGGGCTTTCGTTAAGCATTTTAATAACCGGGACGCTTTCGGCGCGGTTAGAAAACAGCAGCGCCGCCAGAGTTTGCTGAAGCGAGGCTATTATGTCTTTTGAAACTCTCAGGGCGCGGTACATCTGATGTTTACGCAAAAGCGCCACCAGATCCTTTTTGCCGCATATGACGCCCGCCTGAGAAGAGCCGAGAAGCTTATCGCATGAAAAACTTACAAGGTCGAATCCGGCGTTTATAAGACTTCGCACCGAAGGCTCTCCGGCCGAAAGCTCTTCATTGACAAGAATTTCACCGCCCAGAAATCCCGAACCGAGATCGAAGTAAGAAACCACAGAGCTCCGGCGGCAAAATTCGATGAAATCTTCATCGGCAAAACTTTTAACGTATCCGCTCACGCGGTAATTAGAAGTATGGATCCTCGCCGCTATTTTAGTTTCGGGCGTGAGCGCGTTTTCATAATCGTAAAGCGCGCATGAATTGGTGGCCCCGATATCAGCCACGCGCGCGCCGCCTGCCTTTATCATTTCATTTATGCGGAACCCCTCGCCGATTTCAACCGATTCTCCGCGCCTGACCATGACTTCTCCGCCGGCAGCCAGGGCCGCCGAAACGAGCAGAACGGCGGCCGCGTTATTATTGACGCAAATGGCGTCTTCGGCGCCGGTTACGGCGGTTAAAAGCCCTTTAAGATGCTCGTCGCGCCTTCCGCGTAAGCCGGTTTCAAGATCGAATTCCAGATTGGAGTAGCGCGAGCGGTCATAACCCGCAAAGGCTTTGCCCAGAGGCGCGCGCCCCAGGTTGGTATGTATGACTATCCCGGTGGCGTTTATAACGTTAACAAGGCTTAACGCGGAAGAAACTTTTTCGTCGTAATCGCTTTTAAGGATCCGCCACACTTCGGCGCACAAAAAATCGCGCGTAAGCGATTCCGCCGGATAAACGCCGAGCAGAATTTCACGCCGGCATTCTTCCAGCGCATCGTCGAGAAGGCTTAAGATAAGGCGTTCTCCGGCCGCATTAAAAAAATCTCCGCCGTTGGATTTTATAAATTCTAGCGACAGAGATTTAGAAGGTATATGTTTAAGATAATCTACGAACCCGCAATTACTTTGATTTGCAGACATACTTTCTCATAAGGTCGATTATTTCGGTGACTTCGTGTTTTTTAAGCGAATAGAAGACTATATTGCCTTCTTTTCTGGTGTTGACTATTTCTTTTCCGCGAAGCTGGGAAAGATGCTGGGAAAGATTGGCCTGTTTAACCTTGGTCGCTTTGATAAGCTCGGTCACGTTCATTTCTTTTTTTCTGAGATGTTCGATTATTTGTATCCTTATAGGATGAGCTATAGCTTTTAAGCAATTGCTGATTTTGACGAAATCGGTTTTTTTGAATTCTGCCATCTGTAATAACCCTCCATAGCGATTATCAATTTATAATAAAATTGTAAATTACAATATTCTATATCAAGAAATTGTATATTCGTTTAAAATAATATCATAAAATTCTAATATTGTCAAGCGTTTTTTTCTTGCGTTTTTCTACTTTTTAAAGGAACGCAAGTTTAAATTTTTAACGGCTTTCAGTAAGATTATATAATATTGACGCTGTTGAATTGACCGGAATATTGACGGAGGGATTATCGCCGCCGCTGACTTTATGGCCCGGAAACATTATTATAAGCTGGCGCTTTCCGGAAGGGGCGTCGTCGATGGTATAGCGGTAAAACCGGGCGGGCGATTCGCCGGTAAAGCGGGCGCTCGCGGCCGAGCCTGAAATATTAATTACGGCGTTTTGAGCGAGCTGTGAAAGATAAGATTCTGATTCGTTCAAAGCCGGAGGATTATGGTACAAAGTAATATTGATTTTTCCGCGATAAGCCTGCATGACGATCGGCTGTGCCTGAACGGTCTGGCCGTTTGAATAAATTTTGATGTTCTGCGATGAATATGGGTTACTTTGAAATCCGTTGTTTGAAATGACGTTCACCCGGTAGTAATCGTTAGACCCGGGCAGGATCGGCGGAATGCCGCTTATTGAATACGGATAAACGGTCGTGCCGGGCTGTGTATTGACGACTTCGCTTTTAATATACTGATTTTTACTGTTTGTAACGCTGACTATGACGCTTTCGCCGCCGAACGGAGTGGAGCCGCCCGATACATAACCTGTAACTCCGCCGCGGGTGCTCGTGGCGCCTGTTGAAACCTGAGGCCGTGAACCGGCGGTATAGCCATTGTAGCCGTTATAACCGCCCGTTACCGAGCCGAATTTATTGACGTAATTCGAGTTCGGGGTAGATTGGCTCTTGCCCGGCGCGCCGCCAGAGAATGAGTAAGGGGTGGAGCCGAAATTTAATTTTACGGCAGGCTGGTTTGAATTTTGATACGAAACCGCTTTTCCGGATGAGATAAAAACACTATAAACGCCGGAGCCGTTCGCCGAACGCTCGCCTTTGATAATTTTTACGGTATCGGAAGGCGTTTTTGAAAAATCGATCGAATAGTTATCTGATAAAAAAGTGTATTGAACGTAAGCCGGTTTTTCGAGCGTAAGCGTTTCCGCGAACCACAGGCGGCCCTGATATATCTGAGGATATGAAAAATTACCACCGCTGTTTTTAATGAATGTGAAACCGCTTGTCACGGCAGAATTAGAGCTCAAATCATAAAATTTAAAAGACTGGGCCGCGGCCGGAGCAAGGCTATAAAAAATTAATAATAACGATAAAAATAAAGAAATAATTATATTAGAATTAATAGAGGCGAAAAGCATTTTCATCAAAAAATCACCTTTTTCGCTGTTAATCGCTTATATACATGAAATAGCCGCCTAATTTTTTCGTTTTTTTTGATCATCTTATAAAATTAATAACTTGAAAATTATTAAATTTCAAAAATCAGGCGGCCAATATATAAAAAACAATAAAACTATTAATATAAATTATTTGTTTTCGGTTTTAACGCCATTTAAAAGTTTAATTACTTCTTTGCTTTTTATTTTGACGGCATAATCAAGGGCGGTCATACCCCTGCCGTCTTTTAAATTTGTATTCACTCCTCTTGCCAGAAGAGCTTTAACAGCTTCGGCGTTGCCGTAGGATGCCGCAGCGATAAGAGCGGTCCATCCGTTATCACCCTGATAGTTAAGATCGAATTTGCCTTCGTCGATCATTCTATCGACCTCTTCAGCCGTGGCGGTCTTTACCCGGTTAATGAATAAAAGCTTGCGTGGCGGTGCATTTATATCGGTATAATCGGGAAGGCAGTCACCACTGCCATCACCGGAATATATTTTCGCAATATCTATTTTTTGTACTTCAGCCGGCTTGGCCCTGAATTCATATTCTAATTTTTTTGAAGTTACCGCCGTGTTTTGAGAATTATAACCCGTTATTTTATCGATCAGGCCTTTTTCGTTATATGAATATACCCATTTGCCGGTTAAATTCCCCGATGCGTCCTGCGAAACGGTCTCTGATAAATTCCCTTTTTCATCGTATTTATAAAGCCACTTTGAGGACAGTTTGTTACTTTTATCATAAGTAGCCTGTACCGTTTTAAATCCTTTGCTATCATAAGCCAGAACGTTTTTGGATTCTATATTATCGTCAATGCCGTATGTGATCTGTTCAATAACGTTATCCGAACTATCGTAGTTAAAGACGCGCACTTTGACCACGATATTTTTTTCGTTGAAGAAGACTTCTTTTAAAAGATTTACTCCCTTCGTATCGTACGAAGATTCCTTGCTTGCCTTTAAAATACCGTCTATATTATATTCGGACTGGTTTATCTCATTGGAGTTGGTGTCGTACGAATACTCGAACCGCTTTTCGAGTGTCTTTCCGTTGGGTTTATATTCGGTTATTTCGGTCTTAAGCCCCTTCGAATCGTATTTACTGAAGGACTTTTTAACTTTTTTTACGTTTTTTATTGAAACGTCGTATTCGGTAACGCTTGCTACACGGTTATTTTTAAACAACTCACGGTCTTTTTCCTTTAATTTATCTTTAGCAAATATTTCGACGGCGCCCGTAAATAAAGCCGCCGCAGAAAAGATGGCGGCGGCCGATAAAACCAGCGCCGCATTTAACGCCCTATTTTTCATTTTATCGTTTCTCCTTTATTCGCTTCTTTTTTCTGATTTTTCAATAGTTACAATGCTCATATCAGTAGGCGCTACAAAAAGATTCATTTTTATCTTACGGTGGTTTTTATTTTGATCGATCACGGCGTAGGAAACGGATATTTCCTTTCCGCCGTTAAGCGGCGTGCAATTCCAATCGCAGTTTACGTTACTGAATGTAAGCTTAGGATAGGAATAATAATTGCCCACCTTGTAAATGCTATCGGCGGTAGCCTGATCGTAGTTATCGTCTTTGATCGCCCAGGTGACGAAGCCTAAATTAATCATGTTATCGGCGAACATAGGATTATTTGGAGTATTATGAGAGTTATTATCCGCGGCAACGCCTTTGTACCATTCATCGGGAAGCGTGAAGTTCTGGCCGTCTTTTGGAATGCGCTGGCCGTCTATGTTATCGTAAGCGAAATAAGGCACGAAGTAAGCCGCCTTATTTTCTTCGCACAAATCCTGGTGCTTAACGATAAGCTGAATGTCTTTTCCTACGCCGTATCCGTGTTTATTAGTATCCTGCGTCAACTCGTCGCCTTCGAAAAGCTTATTATCGGAATTTTTAGGTATTTGGTCGAAAACCCACTCATCGCGGAGATCGTCGAACGGCACGTCGAAATTGCCCGTGCTGTTAGCGGGAGGATTGGGGTTCGGCGTGTAGGTATCGGGCAGCAGGCAATAGTTATATTTATCGGTTTTATCGATGACCGCCATCTTTCTATCGGGATTGGAATCTACGTTGGTGCGCGTAAACTGATCGAGTTTAGACGCAGCGCCTCTATAGTAAAGCGTTTCTATGCCGTCTTCCATATATACGCGCCTGGAATTCTGTTTTACGGTATTTTTTATGTAAATGCCGAGGTTCGGTTTTATTTTATCTTCGATTTCTATCTTGCCCCATGCCTGATAGTATTTCAATATATTCTCGGACGGAGAATCGGCGTTGGGATTTAAATAATTCTTTATATACGCGATATCTTTCCATTTTGACTGTATCGGGTCGCCGGAGTAATCTTCTGAAGCGCAGTAAGCCGCTTCGGGTGAGCCGCCGGGAATATCGGTGGTTGAAATCTGGGCGCCGGTGGTGTTAAGGGGCGTACCGATCGGAGCATGCTCTGATTTAACCATAAATTTAACGACGTCGGAGTTGAATATCAGCTGCGGATGGGTATAAGCCTTAGCAGGTTCGGTAGGAAAATCCGAAAAATATGTTTCGGCGCAGTTGAAGTTTACCTCATTGGTGCCGCCGCCATTATTGGAGCAGTCGCGCACCTCGACGAAATATTTAAGGGGACCCTTACCGTTTTTATAATTGACGGGTGGATATGCGAAAAAATCTTTAAGGAATTTTCCGCCGGGTTGGTAAGTATCGAAAAGCGGGCTGGAGTCTTTATCCTTATCGTAAGCCGGATTTCCAAAAGCGTCGCCGCGCGACGTTTTAGCATAATGCCATCCGACGATATCTTCTTTATTGGTATCGGCGCTCGTAAAAAGATAATCGAGCGGGAACGTGCCTTCATAAACGATAATATCTGGGTTTTCGGTAGCGTCCGCGCCGTCTTTGAACAATTTAAACCGTGGAGAGCTGGTATTTTTGGAATCGTTTATAAATTCGGACATCTTAGTCCATACCTTGCCTTTTTTCCATACGAACATCGGCGAATAAATCACGTTGCAAAAATTATGCTGCGGCGGAACGTCGGCGCCGGTGGCCGGGTCTTTATCGAAATAATCGAACAGTTTGTGAGAAGCGTATTGATATATGGGCCATTCATACCAGAATATCATTTTGAAATTTTCATCTTTGCAGCCCGCGTCGTTGCCTGAAGCGTCATGCGCCGAAGCGAGATCCGCAAGTGATATATAACTCGATCCGCCGGTCAGTTTTGTGTCTACGGCGTTAGGGTTGTTATCGACGACCCTGATCGTCAGTTTTTTCTGGTCGTCCGTTCCGGATACTTTCTGGCCGTTTTGCGCTTTTAATATATTGTCTCCGCCAAAACCGGTCTGCACGTGAGCTATATTTTTCTTGTCGCGAACGATTACTCGCACCCTGGCGGTCAATACCTTGCCGACCGTTCCGACATGTACGCCGTCGCTAAGCGGCCCAAGGCCGGAACCAGAGCTGCCATAATTTAAAAAGGTCTGTCTTGCTAAAGGCTTACCGCCGCCATTGTTCTGAACCTGCGAGTCGTCCCATAAAATGCTGCCGTTGGAAGATATGTCCTGACTCATCGGAGTGTTTATATAAGGCGTCGAGAAGTTGGAGTTTATTAAAAGTACGGCGTTATTAGATTCGTTGGTGTTGCAAATTTTGCATTTTCCAGTTGGGTTTCCATCGGCGTCTTTTTCTTCAACCCATCCGGAATGTATCCATTTATGTTTTAAGGTGCCGTTCCATTCCCAGCGCATGCTCATCCAGGCATAAAATATATAAGTATCGGGAACCGATGGCACGTTGTAGGTGTAAGAAAACGGCTGGAAAGTGTTGCCTGTTTCGTTGCTATTATTGCCTATTTTGGAAAAATCGGTGTTGTACCAGAATTTGACTTCGTTGATCTTCCAGCCCGGATTAATCCACTGGTGTGAATCGCCGAAATTTTCGTTGTCTCCGGCCGCAGTCCAGCATGGGTTATCTACCGGAGGATCTTTCTCAACGTGTTTAGGATTATGAACCGGCTGCCAGTCTTTAGGATCGAGGGTGGTCGAGTCTAAAGCGCCGTTAGTGAATGAAGTGAGCGGAATTTCGCCTCCGCCGAAAGGCACAGCGACGAATTCGACGTTCATGGGAGTGTCTTCGTCGACGACTAACATTTGATTGTAGCCATAAGATTGGCCGTTGATCTTTATTTTTATTTCAGTCGGAAAGGGGCAACAACCATCTACATTCTGCGCGAAAGCACCGGAATAAAAAAGCGGTATCATCAATAAAACCGCTATAAAAAGGCTTGATAATTTAATAATTTTATTTATCATAACGAATGACTCCTTTCACGATAGGGCCTGTAAAAATACCCACTGGCAAAATATCTATTTTAAAAATTTAAAAATGTGCGTTAGTTATGATGATGCACCTACTTTAATTTTACTAAACATATAAAGATAAGTCAAGGAATCTAAAACATAAAAAAAATGCCTTTTGATTTTGGCAGCATATATAGGCTTTGAATTTTTTTGGCCGTTGTTATAATTTTAAACAGAGGCTTTTGCATTTTAAGCGGGTAGTTTGGGGCAGGGCGCCAGAATTTTTTTTTCGGGGACTCGTTCAAAAATTCTCCGGGATTTTTGCCGCTCATGCTCGGCCGCCGCACGCCGTTGCCGTCCGTGGCGCGTGCGGCATTAGGGCTTCCGTGCCCAGACCTCCCGCCCATCCGTGGGCTCCAGATCAGCTTCTTGCCCGACAGACATGGATGTCTTAGTGCCGCCGATGCCATGGATGGCAAGGAGGCGGCCCTCAAAAATTTTGTCTGGCCCCTGCTAATCGCTTAAAAGCAACTTAAAACAATGGTTATTAACCTGAAAGCGTTTTTACAGGCTGATTAGCCAAAACGCCTGCCATTAAACTATATTGCTGACTTACCAACAAGCCATTATTGCAGCGCAGACGCGCGCGTAAGCGCGCGTCTGCAAAAAAACAGAAATAGAAAAATAGAAGCGGAAAAAAATAAAGAGAAAAAGAAAGCTGAGTGTAAAATAAAT
>JAKPTH010000352.1 GCA_029571125.1 bacterium | reverse complement strand
AACGATTGCGAGCTCAACCGCGGCGTCTTTGAACTGGCCGATAAAAAATCGCTTCTGGTCAACGTCGTCGACGAACCGGCCCTTTGCAACTTTATAGTGCCCGCCGTCGTACGCAAAGGCCCTCTACTGGCAAGCGTTTCCACGTCCGCGGCGGCGCCGGCCATGGCTAAAAAACTTAAACGCGTTCTCGAGCGGTCGTTCGAAGACGGTTATGCCCCGCTTCTAGAGTTCCTGTCGCAAAAAAGAAAGCAAATAAAGTCCGCGGTCGAAGATATCGCCATGAGAAAAAGGATTTTCGACGCGCTAATAGATTCTCCTCTGCCGGATTTATTTTTAAAATCCAATGTATCTTCCGCCGGGGATTTCGATTTCGAAGATTATAAAAAAAATAATCCGGGCGTCGTTGAAAAAGCCGAAAAAATATTCGAAGACGTATTTTTTAAGACGGCCGGAACCGCCCGCGGCGAGGCCTGACGGAAAAAAAAGAAGCCCCCGATAAATTATTAAACTGGAGAGGTCGTTATGAATAATTTTAAAACTGAAAAAAAATGGCGAGGATATCGTTTGCATGTTTTATTGTTGATGCTTTCTCTTCCGGCGTTCTGGCTTTTGGCCGCCTGCGGCGGCGCCGGTGAAGAATCCGATAATCCCGACGATATGATAACTATCGAAGGCAGCGTTGCCCAGTCGGTCTCGCCGGTTTTTTCGCCCGGGCCGGCATATGTTCTAAACAGGGCCATCGCGGCCGAAGGCGATATGGTTTTTCTTTTTCTTAACGGGGCTAGCGTCACATCCACGCAGATCAAGGGCGGAAAATATAAATTTTTCGGCGGCTATAAAGGCCGAAAGCTAAGCCTTAAATTCGGACTCACTAAAAACGAGGTTTACGTTGGCGTCGTGGACGGCTCGGCCACGGGCACCATTACGCTTCCGGCGTTCAACGAGTATCACGTCATAGCGAAGAAGGTTATCGAAGTCCAGGCCGCCGAGGGCCGCACTTCGCTCGATAACTTTCTGGTTTCGAACGGGCGCTTCGACCTGAATTCCACCGTCTCTATCCTCAAGGACGTTCTGAGCCCGAAATATCTTGCGGAGCCTGATATCTACGGAAATTCCGTTTCGGATCTTCTCGCGAAAGTTAATAACGGAAATATAGACGTCAGTTCGGCCTTTTCATATAAAAAATTGAGCGTATTCCCTGAACCGCAAAAAACGATCATTATTTCACCGGCCGGGTATTCGCTCGGCGTTCGCGAGCAGGGGCAGTTTACCGTGAGCATGTCCGGATTCGCCAATAAAAGCGTCGTTTATAAAGTCAACGATATGATCGGCGGCAGCAGCCTGACCGGCACTATCAACTCTTCCGGCCTTTATACGGCCCCCGGCATTATCGACGCCCAGACCGCCGTCACCATAACCGCGCAGTCGGTGGAAGACCCTTCGAAACAAGCTACGGCTCTCGTTTCTCTTACTCCGCTGAGCGTCGTTATCAATTCGGGAAAGCCGTCCATAACTCTCACTAAACTCGATAAAGATTACAACGTGCCTTACGTCGTCAGCGGCCATAACGATAAACGCCTCAGATGGTACGTCAACGACATTGAATACGGCAACATTCTTACGGTCGGTTATATTTCCTCCGGCGGCAGGTATTCTCAGCCGACAAAAATCCCCTCGGTTAAAATAACAATAAAAGCTATATCGGTTGCCGACGTTACAAAATCGGCGTCATGCGAGCTTATAATAACCGAATAAAAATAAAGAAATTTTTTTCAAAAAATACTTGACAAATAAAAAAAACATTGACAATTGATTTAAAGTGTGTTAAAATCTATTGATATTATCAAATTAGCGTTAGAGGAGAAATATAAATGAACCCAAGGTCTTTTGATGATCTGTCTAAAATAATACCCAACAAATTTTTGCTAACTATGGTAATAGCGGCTCGCGCCAAACAGCTTGAAAAAGGCGCCGAAAAGAAGGTGGAATGCGCCTACACCAATTCCATAGACATAGCCATAGAAGAACTTTATCATCAAAAATTAGACATTAAAATGATCCTCGACGGTTTCGAAGAAAACCTCAAAAAAGAGGCGGTTCTTAATCTTGAAATCCAGAGCCGCACGCTCGATAACGCCTTTAACAGCGCCAACCATGCCGGCAACGCCGAACCGGAAGGCGAATAATCCGCCGGTATTCCGAAAAATATAAATTTGATTTATAAAAATAAAAAAGCCCGCTTTTAGAGCGGGCTTTTTTTATTTGACTTTAAGATGGCTGCGTCCCGGCTGTAATTACACGGTAATCCTCGGCCCGAATTTTTTCATCTCTTCGATGCCTTTCTCGGTGAGCTCAATCGGCTCGTAAATGCTTACAGGCTTATTTTTTCC
>JAKPTH010000351.1 GCA_029571125.1 bacterium | reverse complement strand
TCTGCGGAAATTTTGACCTGCGATAATATTTCATTGATCGCATCTATAGTGGTGTTCAGAGAATTTTTTATTTTAGCGTGGTCGCCTTTATAATCGCCTTTTACGCAGATATCCAGATCGCCTTCAGCCATTTTATAAAGGCAATCCGAAGCCTCTTCCATAGGTTTTATAACGGCGTCGAGAGTGTTGTTGAAGCCTTCCACTATAGTTCTGTAATCTCCGAAATGCCTTGAAGCGTCGGCGCGCGTGGAAAGGCGGCCTTCGCAGGCTGCGCCGGAAAGCATACTTGAATCTTTGATAAGGGCATTGACGGCGTTTATGCAGCGATTGAGGCTGTTTTTTATTTCATTGAAATCGCCCGCGTATTCGGCGGTTATTTTCGCCGGTATTTCGCCCCTGGAAATGTCGGAAATATATTTTGACGTTAATTTAAGGGGCTTTATGAATGATTCCATCAAATCGTTAATGCCTGTTATTATTTCTCTGAACTCGAAATTTACAGCTTCGGCGTTTCCTCTGATATCGAGTTTTCCTGATTTAACGGCGTCTATAAGCATTGCGCTCTCGGAAAGTATAGCCTTTATTATCGAATTTACGCTTCTGGTGGTGATAGTCACATACGCTATCACGAAAACGAAAATTAAAATGCCTATCAGCAATATACTGCCGTTAGCCCTGCTCAGCTCTTGCTCCGAATTTGCCACGAATCCGCTGATTTCCTTATTTATTTCAACTTCGATTTCTTCCATTAGTTTTTTGGATTTTTCACCTTTTTCGTTCAGGTTTTTATAATTTGCGGATATTTTATCGGACGCCTCTTTAAATAATGCGTCTGTTTTCTCTCTAAATTCTTTGAATTCGGATTTTATTTCATTTAAAACATTGATAACTTCAGACTTAAGCAGAGAATCGGCTTCGGTGAGTTTGCCTTCTTTTATTAAATCTTTTATTCTCGGGGCGTATTCATGAAGCTTTTTATGAGGCGCGTCGAAGCGGTCGAATATTTTTTTTAGTTCCGGCACTTTTATTTCAGCCGAAGAATACCATTTTCCGAATCCGCATTTTGCGGGGTCTGTCTGGCCTTTAAATTCAGCGCCCGTGTCAATTGATTTTCTCAAGTCGTTGACCCAGTTCATGTGGTCTAATTCCCTTAAAGAAATCATTGCCGACAGAGGAACGTAAACTCCGTTTATTTCGTAAAAAAAGTTTATTCTGTTTATATGAGTCGCCGTCATGCTTTTTGAATGATATGCGCATTCTTTAATGAGAGTTTCTATATTTTTAATTCTTTCGGAGTATTTAAGTTCGCCCTTTAAAAAACTTATATTTTCGAGCGCAGCCAGCAGTTCGCTTTCGAGTCGCTGACGGTCGTTTTCTTGCTCCAGAGCGGATTTTGCCGAGTAGTCGCTTATTATTTCGTTGGATTTATTTCTCAGCTCGGCGAAACTGGATGTAAGTTTTTGGAATCTGGCGAGGATGGGATATTTGCTGTCCGTAGTGATTTTAAAATTATTCAAGGCGAAAGTCGAAGAGGCGTATCCGGAGTAA
>JAKPTH010000341.1 GCA_029571125.1 bacterium | reverse complement strand
ATAAGGTGTTTGAGGTCGAGTCGGATGGCCGGGGGATGAAGTGCGCCTTTGTTTTCGAAGCTGCTTACAGCGGCTGAACGCGACCGTTTCGAGGCCGCGAAGCGGACTCGAACTGACGAATAATAAAAAAAATATTATAAGCTATCATGGGTCGAATATTTTCTTGGCATTGTCCTTGCCGCATATAGAGAGTTTGAAAGCCGAGTTGGGAAAGTTTCGTCAAGCCATGGCGCTAAAACGGAAATGGTACTGAATGCAATCCAAAATTTTATCACCGATTTCAGTCTTTCAGACATTGAAAAAGTTTGCCCGATTGTAGGCCACGATACGATAAGAAAATCGCTGGCAAAACTTCGCTCGGAAGGTAAAATAGAGCCATTGAATAAAGGCCGATATGCTAAATGGAGAAAAATCAGGTGAATTTTAACGAGGTATAATTTTTCAATGAGGTATATTTGAGAGTTTTTTACCCCATTGAAAAACTTTTACACTATTGATATTTTATTAAAATGTCCTATTTAATTGAAATTTCAATAATTCAATAAGGGATTGTTGCATGATTAAAAGATACTCTTCCAGATTATGTAAACTCGATCAAATGTTTTTAACCGCAAAACTTTAAAACGCAAAAGCCTATGACCGAATCGCAGGCTATTTCAGCTCTTCGATACTCGAAGTCGCTGGCGAAGCTATAGAATCAATGGAAGGGCCGGCCCAGGAATCCTACGCGTCTTGAACAGCGCAAAGGCCGAATTCAAAGAATTGGTAAGATAAATGACGAGGTCTTTATATATAACATGCGATATAAAGTCTTATCAACGCTGAGACAATTAAGTAGTAGTCTTTTTATTGCTCTGATTTGCTAATTATAAGCGTGAATTCTAAAGCTTTAAGCGGAGATGCTAAAATGAAAATATTTCCAAACTACACCACTGAAGAGAAAATCGAAGGACTCGATAAAGCCATCAAATCATGGGCTGATAGTTTTAGGGTCAATCGCGATACTTATAAAAAAATTCAGGAAGCGGCGAAAAATA
The DNA here is from genome assembly GCA_029571125.1 of bacterium. Taxonomy (GTDB): domain Bacteria; phylum Muiribacteriota; class UBA9980; order UBA9980; family UBA9980; genus UBA9980. The sequence goes on along the minus strand of JAKPTH010000341.1, from coordinate 48,173 downwards.
TTTATATAAACGAGACTCCGGCCCACAGTCCCGAATACGAAACAATTTGCCAGGCCGAAGCGTCGGAGCGCAATGCGAAACGCAAAGCCGTGGCCGCGCGAAAAAAAGAATGGCAGAGAAAAAAATACGGTGAGGATGACGAAACGCGGATCGCCAGAGAAATGGCGCGTGAAAGTTACCAGCCCGCTCATTTTATTAATTTAGACCCGCGCCTGAAATCGCTCTGTGAATCGGTCAAAAAGTTGGTGGCGGAGCAGATAGCGGAAGAAGAGATCGAAATCGATGAAAAAGCGGTAGATAAAATTATCATAGACATAATCGAGCAGCGTGCCGAAGAGGTCATGAACGATGGTGATTTCGATGACGATGGCTGGTATGAACAGGACGGCATCGACGATGGAGAACAAGACGTAGTATTTGACGTCCACTTCGAAAAATCGCCGGGCGATATTGTGAGGGATGTTATGGAATCAATACACTGTCTGACAAAAACCGAATGGATTGATTAAAAAGATAAGCGTTTCCGAGTCGCGAAGAGAATCAGCAAGTATACCTTTCTGGAGTAGTTTGAAGGAGATTGAGGCTTAATATATACGTCAAGACGTATTTTCGTTCATTTTCGCTCTGGCATTTTAGAAAAATTATTTTTGTGATGATGATATGGATTTTTAAGGTCGCAATTTTCGACCTTAAAAACCGTTAAACTGTCATCACGAAATTTTTTCGCAGATTGATTTTTTTTAAAGGAAGTATCTTCGATGATCTTATTGATATGCTTAATTGCGGTTGCGGCCGTGTTGTTATTTCCGACCGGAGCCGCCGCGGAAGAATGTTTTGATGGCATTATTTAAGCGGAAAGATCAAAGGGTTCGTCAGAGAAGACAATTTTGAGGTGCCGCTCGCCGCATTAAGAGAAACCGTGATAAACGCTTTCGTCCACAGAGACTATTCCAGGCGCGGCTCGGACATAAAGATAGCCGTTTTTGACAACGCGGTCGAGATAACTTCGCCCGGTGTGCTTCCGAATTCGATAAGCGTCGAGAACATATTGAGCGAAGGTCGGTCTGAAATTCGCAACACCGTCATAGCGCTCGTTTTTAAAGAACTAAATTATATCGAGCAGTGGGGCACCGGAATGGCTAAGATAAGAAATTCCTGCGAATCCGCCGGTCTGAAAACGCCGCAGATCAAAGAAAACGCCGGGTTCACCCAGGTTGTTATGTTCAGGCCGGCGGATAGTAGCAAATGCCGGCGGATTGTCGTTGAAACAAACGAAAAACAGAATGTTTTATGCGGTCAGGAACGGAAGATAATCAATTTTGTGGAGGCTAACCAGCAAATAAATCTGAAAGAGGCCATGGAATTGCTTGGCGTCAAGGAATCCCGCGCCCGCGAGCTGCTCGGCCTGCTCGTCAAAAAGGATGCTCTAGTGAAGAATGGCTCTGGCAGAAGCACTTTTTACACTACAAGTAATAAAAAGAAAAGCGCGTGAAGCCGAACAGTTTTTTAGAGCAGAACTCATTTTATCGTCCGGCAGTAGTTGCTTTGTTTATTTTTTATGCCTTCAAGCAAGTCTTTGATTCTATCAATGTTTTTAGCATATTCTTCTTCTAATTCGAATCTGAATTCAACCATATATTGAGCCAGATTATCTCCGTCCTTTTTTAGTTCATCTTCAATTATTTTAATTAGTTTTGATTTAACATCTTTTGCATCGTGTAAAACTAAAGATACTTTTTCGCCCAAGATTCTTATTCCGGTTTTTTCGGTGTCTCCTTTAACTTTAATAATCAAATCAGAATACTCATCATAGATTTTTTCGATTTCCTTAATGTACAATTTAAAATAACTCGTTAAAAGGGTTTTTAAATCCTGCGCGTCTTTCTGGCTTTTTCTATCATGCCAGGCAATTATTTTTAAAATTGTTAACCCTTCTAATGAGGCGATTTTAATAAATTTGCCTTTTTTAATTTCAAGTTTGATAGCGCTATCATACGCTTCTTTAAATCCTGAAACAGACATTATACTTGACAATTCAGGCGGAGGCCATTCAATTATTTTTTTGTCATTAGCTATTTTTCCATAAGGTACTATATCAACGGCAATATTTTTTTTATATTTTAACCTTTGGCGGTCTCTTTCCTTTTCAAAATACCCTGATTTTATGAGCTCTTTTATTATCATATCATATTCGTGCCAGCTTTTGACGCATATTGCCAGATCAACATCGCTTGTGCCTCTTAGAGGGATTTCCGCATCGAATACTTCATAAAACAATATATCTCTTGCTATAGCGCCAACAACATAGAATTCAAGTTTCAATTCTTTGAATTTGTCATAGATTATTTCAAAAAAATTGTCTAACCCTTTCATCGGCAGTTTACTTAAAGCTTTGCGATAAGTATTTGTCATATATTATCTTGGCCCCTTCGATATTTCTTTCATTTTCTGATATCATTAAGTCGGCGTATGCCAATAAAGGCGGAACAGTTTCGTCATTTTTGCTGAGATAATATGGGTCCCAGAACATTTCTAATATTTCAACGTTGCCTTTATTGTCAGGGACAAGCCGGAGTTTTTTTACTAGTTCCAAATGATCTTCTTTTGAGTAAATAGTTATTATTTTGGCATTTAAATATCCTGTCGTTTTTTCTGCGGCAGTTTCTCCGCCCCATAATGATTGAGGGTGTGATAAGACTATATTTTTCCAATTTTTATATGATTCGAAATTCAAAAATTTATATCTGCCTTTTATTAATTTGTGCCTCAATTTTTCTGGATAATTTTCAATCCATTTTTTTAGTATTTCTTTTTTATTAACAAGTATTTTATCATGCTCAGTATTTATTATATATCCTTCAGCTTTTAATCTGTGAACAATCCAGCCTATCGATCCAAGTGAAATGTCCGCAATTTCAGATATTTTTCTATAATTATCGTTTAACAATTCATTGGAAATCAGCAGATTAAATATTAATTTGAGACCGGTAGAGTAAAATACGCTTCCGGCTTTTTTATAAGGTACAGATTTAAAACTTGATTTATCGTAATTATATATGTAGATTCCTTCGGCTTTCAGGTATGAGTTTGCCGAAGCATCCATGAAAAATATATTTGCGTTTCTTAAAATATTAGCCATTTTTGCTGATACATGACCCGTTATAAGTATTATATTATTTTCATGACTTTGATTGCGAATGTATTCCAAACACATCCGGTCCGCCATATTAAAATTATATCTGGTTATTATGTTAAATTTGCTTTTTCGCTTTTCGTGAACAATTTCTAAAATACCATCAAAAAGGCCATCTTTCTTACCTGGTTTTAATATAATCTCTAAAAAACAGAATTTTTTCTTGAAATTACTTATAATTTCTTCGATAACATCATTTTTAAACATTTGTTCACCTTTTTATTATTTAATATTTATTGAACAAAAATAATTGTTGAACAATTTTATTATAGCAAATATTTTATATTAAATCAAGAAATATGTTAAAAAAATGTTTTTCACGAACTCGCGTGCCGAGGTGGTTGAGGATATTATGCAATATATCGACAGTGAAATACGGACCTTATCATGGGCGCCGTAACGGCCGATAGCCTTTACCGCGCGATAGATGCCTTCCGGATAAACGAGCCAGCCCATTTCGTTGGTCTCGAACGGCTGGCCGGAATGGCCCGCGGCGCGGGATTTGGTGAACATCTCCATGCCGGCTATGGGTTTTGTGATCGAAGGATTAAAAGTCATTTTACCGGCATAAAAAAGCGCCAAATTTTTATTGCATTCATTAAGTAAATCGAATATAATTTAACCGATTCGTCATTTAAAATTAAAGTTTACCCGCTATATAATGCGGACGTTGCGCCATGAATTCAGAAAATAATGAACTTATAGCCATAATACAGCCCGAAGGCCGTTTCTGCCTGGAGCGCCGGCCCGCCGGCGAAGAAATAACCCCCGCGCGGGCCGCTTTTGAAGCGCGGCTTTTCGAGCTGTACTCGAAAGACCCGGGCGAAGCCCTGCTGATGCTTGGATTTAGCGGCAGGCATAACGGCTTTTTCGTTTCGCCGTCGCTCGCTTTTCTTTTAAGCGCCGCCGCGCCTCTATGCGAGCGGCTGATTAAAAATCCCGATCTCGAAACGCTCCGTGAGAAAACGCCGGTGCATTATGAAAGCGGCGAGGCCGCCGCGATTGTAGAAGCCGCGCCGTATCTGGACGGTTCGGAACACCTCGGCGAAAGCTGGCTCGAAAGTTTCGCGATGATATTCGAAGGCGCTTTCAGACGGCTTATGGGCGCGTATCGCGGAAGAGCGGACGGCTTTTTCGCCGTATATAACCCGCGGATACATCCCGCCGGCCGCGTCTTTTTCCATATGGTAGAAAACAAAAAAGGCCAGAAGCCTTTCGCTTTTATGGCCACCTATTCAAAACACGGCGAAGACGGACGGACTAAACATCTGCCGCTTAAAAACGCGATAAACGAGTTCGGCGGCGACAGAAAAAAACTGCTCGAGCTTATATCGGCCGTAACGCGCGCCGCCGAAAAAAGCCGGCTCATAGGCGGCCTGCTTGAAACCGGCGAGCTTTTTCATCCGATAACGCTTTCGACGGAAGAGGCCCATGCTTTTTTAAAGGAAGTCCCGCTTTACGAGGAATCCGGAGTTCTTTGCCGAATCCCCGACTGGTGGAAAGAAGCTAGACGCCCTCCGTCGGTGAGGATAAAAGTGGGCGAAAGCGCCCCTTCGCGCGTCGGTTTCAATACTCTGCTCGATTTCAAACCCGAAATTTCCCTCGGCGGCGTGAGTATAACGCCCGAAGAACTCAGAAGGCTGGCGCATGAAAGCGACGGCCTGGTGTTATTAAAAGGAAAATGGGTCGAGGCGGACGCCCAACGCCTCAAACTGGCGCTGGCCGCTTTCGAACGCGCCGCGCTGACCGCCGGCGGCGGGGAAGGCATAACTCTTTTTGAAGCACTGCGGCTCAATATGACCGCCGATAAATTAGCCGGCGCGGCTGACGGCGAAAATTCGGCCGTTATCGAAATAAGCAACGGCGAATGGCTGGCGGCCACTATAAAAAAACTAACCCGGCCGGAAACCGTCGAAAACACCGACTGTGGCAAAAACTTTATGGGCGCGCTGCGGCCGTACCAGCAAAAAGGTTTGAACTGGCTTAATTTAATGAAAACGCTGGGGCTGGGCGCTTGCCTGGCCGACGATATGGGTCTTGGAAAAACCGTGCAGGTGCTCGCTCTGCTGAATTCCATCGCGGCCGGACGCCGCGTACGCGGCAAAGGAGATAACGCCGGCAAATCAGGCAAAGCGGCTGCGCATGCGAAGAACCTGCTCGTGGTCCCCGCCTCGCTCATCGCCAACTGGATGAACGAGATCGAGCGTTTCACGCCTGAATTGAAATATCAGGTGCTTCACTCGTCCGCGAAATCCGAAAAAACCTGCGGCACGAATGAAATCGAAAAAGCCGCCGCCGCTAACGATCTTATAATAACCACGTACTCCATGCTTCACCGCTACCAGAAATTATGCGATATCGATTGGGATACGCTTATAATCGACGAGGCGCAGAATATAAAAAACCCGGACACCAAACAGACGCGGGCGGTAAAGCGCCTGAAAGCGGATTTCCGCATAGCCCTGACCGGTACGCCGGTGGAAAACAGACTGTCCGACCTGTGGTCTATCTTCGATTTCATCAACCGCGGCCTTCTCGGCACGCTGACCGAATTCACCGGGTTCGTCAGACGGTTGAGCGACTCCGTGGAAGGCTATTCCAGGCTTAAAAAGACGGCGGGGCCGTTCATATTAAGGCGCCTTAAAACCGACAAATCCATAATATCAGACCTGCCGGACAAGATAGAAATGAAATCATATTCTACGCTGAGCAAAAAACAGGCCGCTGTTTACGACTCGCTCGTCAAAGAGATTAAAGAAGCCCTCGAAAGCGTTGATGAAGGGATCGAAAGAAGAGGTCTAATACTTTCGTCGCTGATGAAGTTCAAACAGATATGCAACCATCCAGATCAGTACCTGGGCCAGAAGTGCTATGACGAAAGCGAAAGCGGCAAATTCGGTCGCCTTCGCGAAATATGCGAGACCATACGCGAAAAACGCGAGCGCGTATTGGTTTTCACTCAATTCCGGGAAATAACGGAACCGCTCGCCGGATTTCTGGCGGGAGTTTTCGGCCGCGGCGGCCTGGTGCTGCACGGCGGAACGCCGGTCGGGCGGCGCGGAGAGATCGTGGCGCGCTTTCAGGGCGCCGATTATATTCCGTTCATGGTGCTTTCGCTTAAGGCGGGCGGCACGGGGCTCAACCTCACGGCGGCGAGCTATGTCGTACATTTTGACAGATGGTGGAACCCGGCGGTGGAAAATCAGGCGACCGACAGGGCCTTCCGTATAGGACAGTCGAAAAATGTAATCGTGCATAAGTTTATAACGAAAGGCACGCTCGAAGAAAAAATAGATTTGATGATAGAAGATAAGATAAGGCTTTCAAAAGACGCCATACCGGATATTTCCGAATCGTTCATAACCGAAATGAGCGACGAACAGCTCATGAAACTTTTCGATCTATCGGCGGACCGAACTGAATTTGATTGAGCCGAATTCGCGGGCGCGCTTTTGTATTGCTTATGACGGGCCGTTCGCGATTGGCGCCGAAAGATGTAATGCGTTAATTTATAAGAGTATAAACAAGGAGAGTATTACGATGCCGTTTTATGACCGCTATTACTGGGGATATAAATCTTACAAACCCGATAAAGACGCCACTGCGCGCGCGCTCGAAAAGCTCAGGAAAAAAGGGCGCGACGCGGCTCCGGTGGTCATAGCGGGAAAAATAATTTCGTCGAGCTGGTGGGGGATCAAATGGTGCCAGAACCTCGAAAGCTATTCCGATTTTTATAACCGTCTCGAGCGCGGACGCTCGTATGTTAGAAACGGAGCAGTGATCGATCTGAAGATACTTCCGGGCCGGATAGATGCGCTCGTGCAGGGCAGCAATAAAGACCCATACGAAGTTGAAATATCCATAAAACCGGTGAAGCGCGAAACATGGAAGGCCATGGCGGCGGAGTGCGCCGGAAAAATACATTCGCTCGGCGAACTTCTGGAAGGCCGCATTCCAGGAGAGCTTTCGACGCTGTTCACCGCCCGCGACAGGGGCATATTCCCCTCGCCGAGGGAAATAGACTTTGAGTGCAGCTGCCCCGATTTCGCTTATATGTGCAAGCATGTGGCGGCCGTGCTTTACGGCGTGGGCGCGCGCCTCGATAATGACCCTTCGCTGTTTTTCACGCTCAGAAAGGCCGATATCGCCGATATCATATCAGGCGCGGTCGCCAGGAAATCGGAGGACATGCTTAAAAAAGCCGGCGCGCGTTCCGGGCGGGTAATCAGCGAAGGCGACCTGGCCGAAACTTTCGGCATAGATATAGACGGATTCGATTCCGGTCCGGCCGCGGCGGCGGCGCTTCCGCCGGAGGCGGAACTAACCCCGGAAAAAAGGGATGGAAAAGAAGATAAAATTATATTCGAAGAATCACAGGCCGAGCCGCAAAAGAGCGCCGCAAAATTAATCCTGAAATGCGCTCAGCGAAAGGCGGCGGCGAAATTAGGCCGCGAGCCTTATGAAAAGCCTCGCTTGAAAGAACGGCCGCTTATAGAACGCATCAAATCGCTGCTTGTGGACATAGAAAATGTTTCGAGCGTGGAAGAACTGGAGGCGCTTTCGGGCGTTCTGACGAAACTTTCAAAAATAACCGCAAAAAAAATAGAACTGCTCAAAGCGCTCGACGAGATTAAGGCTTTTTAAACGCAGCTTCGTCGCAGGCGTTTTGAATTTATAGCCCGCGGCGAAGCGTATGGATATATTCATGAGTTTTTAATTGTTATTTGGTTATCTCACCGACGCGAACGGATCAAAAACGGCGTGCACGCGGCGGTTATAGCCGTATTTGGAGTCGCCGTATTTTTTGGCCGATCCGCCGTTCATGTAATTATAGACCTGTTCGGCGGTCTGCAGGTTGGTGCTTTTGACGTTGTCGGTGAAGCGGGGAACGCCCTGCGCGTCTTTGCCGACGTAAACGAACCAGTGGTGCGCGTCGTTAACGGGATTATAAGCCGGATCGTAGTCGTAGTGGACCTTAACATGTATGAGCATTCCGGGCAGCAGCGTGCCGGCCTCTACGGCCTTCGGGAGCTGGTTGATGTAATAGCCGCGCAGCCTCTTGTCGGCAGGCCATATCGCCTGCGGCTGCGTATATGTCTTGCCGGCGTCGGGCGCGCCAGCTTCGTGGGCTACCGTTCCGGCGAATTGCAGGCATTTATTGGGAGTGGTGTACCATTGGGTGCGCTTGGCCGCCTCGATGCCTTGAATGAGCTCCGGCGGTATGCCGGGGCCGTTTATGCCGTTCGATGCGCCCGGCTTGTTTGAAGAACCGCCGTTTTCCGGTTTGGCCTGCTGCGCTGGCTGAGGAGCGGGAGTGGCCGGCTTTGCCGTGTCGGCGGGCTGGGCGACCTGCGGCGTCGAAGGCTTTTCGGGAGCGCCGGGCGTCGCTGGTTTTGACCCCGCGCCGATGACGCTTACCAGCGATATATGAACATAAGCGGATCCACCGCCATGGCTGATTATATACCAGTCGCCGTCGCGCCCGGTTATGTCTACTTCGGTGCCGAGCGGAAGGCCGTCAATGATTTCGCCCCAGGGGCTTCTGCGAACGTTGAGCGAATACCTGGCGGTGGTGGTTCCCTTAACCGGAAATTCCACATCGGCCGCGAGCGACCTTGGATTTCCAGATTCTATCGTTATGAGCGACGTGTGGACATACGCTACGCCGCCGCCGTATCTTATTTGATACCATTCGCCTTCGAAGCCGAAAATATCGACTTTAACGCCCGGATAAAAACCGTCGATGATTTCGCCCCACGGGCTTTTGCGCACGTTGAGCATATAGCGCGCCGTGACGCGCCCTACCACCGGCCCGTTTTCGGGCGGAACAAAAGCTTTGGACACCTCGCCGGAATTGATCTGCCCGGAAAGGGCCTCTATGCCGGCCGAAACCGGAAGCGCCGCGCCGAAAGGTATGGCGGCGGATAAAAATAGCGATAAAATCAGCTTTTTATATTTGCAAATCATGACAGGCCTCCTGATACTCTTTTTTATATTATACTGGCGAAAGGTCTAATTTGTTTCATGCGGCGCGAAATTTTTTAAAAGCATCATTTATGGACGCTGCACGAACATGTAAAATCTTTCGCGCTGCCGCCTTTTATGGCGTAAACTCCGCCGGACGGACAGACGTATTCGTCTTCGAGATAGCATTCTTCGACGAGCTCTTCGATGCGCCATTCGGCCGGAACGCCGTAATCTATCGCGTAGCGCTCGCACGCGCCCACTATCGCGCTCATGTTGCCGCGGCAGAACCTGGCGGGTTCGGTGCTTTTCATTGCCTTTTCATAGAGCTTCGCGCGGATTTCTTCGAAACTGCCGTGGATGCTGCATTTGATTCTGTAGCGGAGCTTCTCGTCCTGCGTGAGCGTATAAACGCCTTTTGCGGGGCATACGGCTGGTTTTTCGGGCGATCCGCTTTCTATATATTGCGCCGCCGCCGTCATTTCGTCGAGCTCCTTCTGAGTGCGGCTTATGGCTTTTTTTGCCTCTTCCAGGCGCTCGTTTTCGTCAGCCAGCATTTTGTCGAGCTTTTCAATCGGAACGTTTTCGGCGGTGCCGTCGGGCGAAAAAAGAACGCCGCCGTTTTTTAAGGCGTTAGCGATCCTTTTGATGCGCCGGCTGATTTCCGAAAAATTTTCGTGCGCGGCCATATCTTTGAATTTAAGCTTGGGGACCAGCTTGTTCATGGCGTCGCAGCATGCCTGAAGCATGACCGCGTCCGTTTCAGATACTGCTTCCTGCAAGATTTCCTGTTTGGTTTCCGATTTCGCACTTTTTGCGGCTGCTCCGTTTTCATCAGCCATAAGCGGCTGCGTGCGCGGCGATATCTGCATAAAAAACGCCAGCGCTGCGACGATCAGCGCATAAGCGGCGCGGCGCCTTAGAACTGAAAACATCATAAGATCCTCCCTGGTATAATCACATTTTTTAAAAACTGTTTATAATAAATTAATAGCATACAATCGCAAATGCAATGCGGTAAATATAAAAAAAAACGAGCCCCGGCGGCCGTTATCGCTCAGCCGCTTTAAAACGGCCAGTCGCCGCCTTCGAGCGAGGCCAGGATGCCTTTTATGAGAGCGTCGGGCGGCCCGCCGTTTTTGAAAATAAACGTGATCTCGAGGCGCGCCGGGTTCGAGGGAGCGGCGCTCCATATATTCAGCGACTTTGCGAAATAACCGCCGCCGGAAAGAACCGGCCCGGATTCCATATAGCCGCGCCAGCGGCCGGCTGTAAAAGAAGCATAGTCGTAGCGCGGGTAAGATTTTGAATACAGCCACACCGCGCCGAAGCGGTCGTTGATGTAATTAGTGTAAAAATCGTAGCTGCTCTGGATTTCAAATACGGCCGTCATGGAAAAAAGCTGTTCGATAAGAATGCCGTTTTTAGTAGTGAGCATGATCTGGTCGCTGCCGCTGGCGAAGACAGCCTTGCCGTATGCGCCGTTTTGTTTCGACGCGGCTTCGCCTATCTTCTTGATCAATTTAAATCCGGCCGGCAGAGCGAGTTTGAAACCGAAAACTTCTGCCGTATCGTAAAGCGGCGCGCCGGCCACGAATGACGGCTGCGGCGCGGCCTGAGCTGATGAGCTGAAATCATAAGGCCCCGCCGGCGCAGCGAAAAGGTGCGGATAGTTAAGCGCGAAATACGCGACGCACAGGCAGTGCGCGGCTATGACGCATAAAAATGCTGTCAGCGAAAGTTTATAATGCTTTTTGAATATAGGCGCGTCGGAAGCGAACGCGCGTCGGAATTGCGGAAGCGAGACGAGCGCTATTATAAGCGCCGCCAATATTAGCTGCGGCATGGCGTCGCCCGGGCCGCAAAAAAATCCGAATGTCATAAAACACACGGCGAAGAAAGATAGCTGCGCCAGGGCCGTATAAGCGGTCATGGCGAAAGCTCGGGCCAGGTTATTTGAAAACAGGAACCATGCCGCGGTGAAGTAAAATAATCCGAGCGCCGACAGGCTCTTTTTTGAAACCGTGAAAAACGAAATGAAGCCGTATGCGAGGCGGCCTTCGCCGGCCGTGAACAGGCCGTATAATGCCGGCGCGAACCGGGCGGCCGAAAATATCGCGGAAGCCAGAATCAGCAGAGTGAGCGTTATTATTATTATTTTATTTTTGTTATCGTTCATGTCCATGAAACTTTCGAATTTTAATCGTACGCCGCTGGTTATTTGCGTTAATCGCCGCGTTTGCCGCAATTTCGGCAGATCCCGTAAAACTCTATTCTGTGGCGTAAAATTTTAAATTCATTGCTTCTGGCGGCGATTTTATCTATTTCGGCGAGCGCCGGCAGAGTTATATCTTCTACATTTCCGCATTTTTCGCATATTAAATGATGATGCGCGAGCGTGTTGGCGTCGAAACGGTCGAAGCCGTTTTTGAAGGGCATTCTTGTGACCAGCCCCTGCTCTACGAGGATGGCGAGGTTTCTGTAAACCGTCCCCAGGCTTAAAGCCGGCAATTTCTCGCGCAGCGTTTCATAAATGGACATCGCGCTCGGATGGTCGAACGACCCTTTTATGAATTCGTAGATTTTCTGGCGTTGTACGCTTTTTCTGTAAACGGGTTTGATCATTTTTAAATTACCTTTGCTTTAATCTTTTTAACTTCACAATTATAGCATAACGCAAAATCACTGTCAATTTAATGCGTTTTAATTCAGCGAATATTTTTTCATTTTGCGCCACAGCGTTGAATAATCTATTTTCAAGAACCGCGCCGCGCTTTTTTTGTCGCCTTCGAAACGTTCGAGAGCGTTGACTATCGAAACTTTTTCGGTGTTTTCGACGGCGCGTTCCAGCGCCAGAGGCGATGGCTTTAAGGATTTCGGCGAAAGCGCCGCCATGCCTGAAACGAAGCTGCGGCAGTCGGCCGGAAGATGATCCGGCAGAAGCTTTCCGTCTTTACAAAATATATAACAGTATTCGAGTATATTTTCGAGTTCGCGCACGTTGCCGGGAAAGTCGTACACCGCGAAAAATTCAAGGACTTTTGGCGATATTTCAGTGATTTTATTGCTCTTTCTGGCGTTGAAGTTTTTTATGAAATGGCGGGCCAGCATTTCAATGTCTTCGCGGCGTTCCGCCAGCGCCGGCATCCTTAAATTAACTATTTTAAGGCGGTAATAAAGGTCTTCCCTGAATTTTTCCTTTTTCACCATCGAACCCAGATCTTTATTGGTGGCCGCGATTATGCGCACGTCGGCGTTCCTGGTTTTCACGCCGCCGAGCGGCTCGTATCGCCTGTCTTCTATGACGCGCAGCAACTTGACCTGCAGATGAAAAGGCATTTCGGCTATCTCGTCCAGAAAAATCGTGCCGCCTTCGGCCAGGGCGAACCTGCCGGGCTTGTCTTTTTTCGCGTCGGTGAACGCGCCTCTGGCGTAACCGAAAAGTTCCGATTCCAGGAGCGTTTCGGGCAGCGCTCCGCAGTTTATGACTATGAACGGCTTTTTAGAACGCTCCGAAAGGTTGTGTATGGTTTTTGCGGCGAGGCTCTTTCCGCTGCCTGACGGGCCTTCTATAAGGACGTTGCAGTCGCTTTCGGCTATGTCCGGAAGAATGTTGAAAAGAGTTTTCATATATTCGCTTTTGCCTACGATATCGTAATGAGAATATTTTTCGTCGAGCTCTTTTTTTAGGTTTTCAATGCCGGATATGTCGCGGAATATTTCGATGCCGCCGGTCACAGAACCGTCCCTTCCGTAAAGGGGGCCTGCGGTAACGCAGATTGGAAGCGCTTTTCCGGCCCCGGTGTTGATCTGTATTTTTACGCCGCCAGTCTGCTTTTCTTTTTTTATGGCTTCTTTTAAAGGGCAGGCCGACTTGCATAAAGGAGTATTGAAAACGGCCGCGCAGTTTTTATCAAGAGCGTCTTTTTCAGAAACGCCGGTGATTTTTTCGGCTGCGCGGTTGAACGAGGTGATTTTAAAATCCCTGTCGACGGTGAATATGCCGTCGTCGAGAAAATCGAGTATCTGATCTATTGCCATGTAATTTTTTTTCATAATAAAATTATATCACAAATGAAAAAATATTGCAAAATTGCAATCGATTATTGCGATTTTGAAAAAAGGCCGCATCGCTGCGGCCTTTAAATTTAATCGGCGGACTTAACGGCTGTAAGCTGCCGGTTATTTGCCCGCTTTTTTAATAGCGCCCATCACTTTGGTTTTATCGATTTTTTTAGTGCAGAAGAACCAGTCGTAGCATTTTATGTCGTCTTTGCCTTCCATGCGCTCTTTCGCCACTCCGCACGAGCCCGCCGGGGGGACTATCACATCGTCGCCCGGACGCCAGTCGGCCGGGGTGGCCACTTTAAATTCGTCGGCCGTCTGGAGCGCGACGACCACTCTGTAAAGTTCGTCGAAATTCCTGCCGAGGCTGAGCGGATAGTAAATTATCGCGCGGATTATTCCCCTGGGGTCGATTACGAAAACCGCGCGGACGGCTTTAGTGGAGCTTTCGCCGGGCTGCATCATGCCGTATTTTTTGGCGACTTCCATTGTTATATCTTCGATAAGCGGAAATTTAACTTCCACGTTTTTCATGCCTTTATATTCGATTTTTTCTTTTATAGTCCTCAGCCACGCGATATGGCTGTATAATCCGTCAACGGAAAGGCCCACCAGCTTGCAGTTGACTTCGGCGAACTGGTTTTCCAGCGTCGCGAACGTCATGAATTCTGACGTGCATACGGGCGTGAAATCGGCGGGATGGCTGAATAAAATTACCCAGCTGCCCTGATACTGTTCGGGAAAAACGATCTCGCCCTGAGTGGTGACGGCTTTGAATGAAGGCGCTTTGTCGCCTATGCGCGGCATGGATTCGATTACGGGTTGTTTTAATGTTTCATTTGTCATTTAAAATTCTCCTTTATATTGATTTTATGCGCACCATAGCGCTTTTAGAACTTTTTAAGCCTTTATTTTTAAAACTTATTAGTAATGATTCTTATTATTGATTTTAACATTAAATTTTTCTATTGTCAATAACAATTTTTGATTTTTTATCAGCGCATTTATTTTTATTATTTATATCTTAATAAAAAGCAAATAAAGTCTTTTTAATTAAGCGATTACAAAAAGCCAATAAAAAACTCCGTCTTGATCTGCCAGAAAGCCATTATCGCAGCGCTGACGAGCGCTTAACCGCGCGTCTGCAAAAAAGAGCGGAGCGGAGAAAAACAACAAAATATAAGATATGAAAAGACAAAGATGTAAGAAGAATAAAGAATGAAGGCGTAAATAAATTTTAGCGATTCACTAAAAAAGCGGACCGGATTAAAGCGGCTGTAAAAAGCCGGCGATATGCAGAAATAAAGCGTCAGGCCGATCCGGGGTTGGAAGGGATTTCAAGGCAAGGAAGTGGCCGTTGGCGACTTGCCTTCCCTTATCGAAAAATGGAAATACAATATTTAAAGGGATTTAATGATAAAAATCGTGTTTATTCACACGAAATGAGAAAGCGCCTCATTTATTTTACGCCGTTGACGAAATACATTTCTATTTCGCCCATATTTTTAGCCAGGACTTTTCCTCGCGGCTCGGTTGTGAAGCGGTCTTTCACCAACTCATAAGTTGCGCCCGATATATTGATCCGGCCGGCTTCGCCGCTGGATTCCATTCTAGAGGCCGTGTTCACCGTCGTGCCCCATACGTCGTAAGCGAACTTGTTTTTGCCGACCACGCCGGCTATCAAAGGCCCCGTGTGTATTCCGAGGCGTATATCCCAATAAAATTCGCCCGCCGAGGCTTTTTTACGTTTTCTTTCGGAAACCGCATCCTGCATTTCAAGCGCGGCCATAACCGCGTCGAAAGGATGGGTGGAATTGGTTTCCGGCAGGCCGCCCGCGCACATATAGCTGTCGCCGATGGTTTTGATCTTTTCCAGCCCGCGCTTTTTAACTATTTCGTCGAACGCGCAGAAGCAGTCGTCGAGCGCTTCTACGAGCCTTTTTTCGTCGAGCAGTTTCGACATTTTAGTGAAGCCGACTATGTCGGTGAAAAGTACGGTGGCGGACTCGAAATAAACGGCCGTCACTTTTCCGGCGGCCTTGAGTTCGCCGGCGATTTTGAAAGGAAGTATGTTCAATAAGAGGTTTTCCGCTTTTTGCTTTTCTATTTCCAGTTCGGCGTAAAGTTTGACTAATTCTTCGTTCTGGCGTTCTATGGTGGCGCGCGCTTCTTCTACTTCGAGGTTGACCTTTTTAAGCAGTTTCTGGTTGGCGTCTTTTACGTCTTCAAGGATGGCGCGGTTAGTCTCGCTTCGCTCGAGCTTTTGACGTATGACCTTTATTTGTTTTTCCAATTTTATAATGTTTATATCGGTTTCTTCGTTCATAAGCGCTCCGGCGAGTTAATCGACTCCCATTAAAAGCGTTATTATGGTGGCATTGTGGAACTTCGCCGGTTTTCCGGGCCCCAGCGGCCCAATTTCGCCGTAAGTATAAAATCCGGCGATCCGGGGCGCTGCGTTTTTAAGCGCTTCGAACTCGAGCCCGGTTTTGGTTCCCAGTATATTTTTTCGGGCCGCGCAGGAAAAAACTAATAAAAATTCAGGCCGGCCTTTAAAATTTTTAACGGCCATTTCTATGGACTCACCGGCGCCGTCTATTATTTCGTCGCGTCCGGCCTCGGCGAACTGCACGCTCGTTCCTTCTTTTACGTCGCCGGCGGCCTTTATGGTTCCGCCGCCGCAGTCCACCTGTATCACGGCCCTGATATAAGGAATATTTTCGCCTTCTTCGAATATCATCATGGGAAATTCTCCGCCGAGAACGCCGGTGGCGCCGTCGAAGTAATTGGAATAAAATTCGGACGCGGGTTTTGCGTCTATTTCATGGATTATATTTCGCTGCGATCTGGTGACTGTTTTTCTGTTTCCGACGGCCTTCCAGCCGCTGGCCGCGCCGAACGAAAACTTTACAGGTTCGCTGAAAACCAGGACCGCGATCGAATCCGTAAATATATCGTTTTTATGGAACTGGAAGGTTTTTTTAACTCCGCCCTGCGCCGAAGCTCCGCCGCCTATAACCACGGCGCTTGCGCCCGCCGCGTCGTTGAGGCAGTCGGCGAGGTGCACTCCGTTCATGGAAGTTACGTCCGGCAGAGCGACGCAGAGCGCCGCCGGCTTCGTCAGGTTTTTTCGCGCCGTCTGAAGCGCGTTTTGGGCCGCGGCCGTAGTGTCAAGTGACGCGCCCGTCCCTATTCCGGCTTTTATTTCAACTTCGTCCGACGCGAAAAGGACCAGAAGCGACGAGTCTTCTTTGAAAGAGCCGCAGGAAGATATTTCTCCGTCGGAAGTCGCGCCGATAAGCTCGATGCCCTCGTATCTGGCGTTGACGAGTTTTAATAAATCGGCGTATTCGCAGCTTGGCGCGGCGAAGAGCATTCCCGCCGAAGGTTTCGCGCCTTCGAGCGCTTCTTCGCATTGCGCGATCAATTCTTCGGCCGCGTCTTTCGCGTCGAAGTATTCGCTGTGGCCTACCGCTGCTTTAAGCATGACAGTTCCGCCTTTCATGTTGTTTATTAAAATCTATTCGCCTACAATTATAACATATTTAAAAAAAATATTGAATTTTATTTCGCTCGCGAAATAAAAAAGAAGAGAAAACCGACAAAATTTATATTAATAATCGTTGATTTTTAGTTATAAATTATATAGAATGTAATAGATAAAAATATGTGCTTAATGGATTAAAATAAACTCAGTTAAATAAGCAAATCTGAAATTTATGATTTATAATATGAAAAGGGGTATGAAGTATGAAAAAAACGGTTTTACTAATCGCGTTTATTTTGATGTTTATTTGTACGGGCGCGGCATTCGCCGAAGAGGTAGTCTATGATTTCAACGCTCCGAAACTTGTAAAGTCCGGCAGTTACTACGACATATCTTTAGACGGCCTTCCGCTTACCATCGAACCCGCCATGCCGGCGCTTCCTTTCAAGCCCGTATCCATACTTCTGCCGCAGGGATTCGTAGCCGAAAACGTCAGGGTGACTCCCTTAAACTTAACTGAAATTAAAGGCGAATACTTACTGAGGCCCGTAGCGTATAACATTCCGCTTTCCTTCGAAAAGCAGGCCGCCGAAAAAAGAAAAACCGACGCTTTGATGAACGGCGGCAAAGCGCCTGCATTTAAATACAGTTACTCCGGAATTTATCCGGCCGGCGTAATGGCGAATATGTCTATCCAGAGCGCGCGCGGTTATAAAATTCTCGTTTTGAACATCAACCCCGTTATGTATCAGGCCGAAACGGGGAAAGTTTATTACTACACCCGCACGGTGCTTTCATACGGCCTTAAGCCGGCTAAAAAAAGCTCTACGGCCGCCGTGGTGCGCGATATCGAAAGCGACCGCGAATACGTTAAATCCCTCGTGGACAATCCGGGCGATATTAGCGGTTATAAAGCCGTAAAAATCTCTAAAAAGGCTCCGGTTGATTATCTTATCGTAACTTCAAAGGCTCTCGCGGCTTCCGCCGAAGAATACAATTTCCAGAAATTTTCTAAATTCCTGAATGAAAAAGGCCTTAAAACCGAAATCGCTCTCATAGAAGATATCCTTTCGTCATCGGAAGGCCGCGACGGCGCCGATAAATTAAGAAACTATCTCAGAAAGCGTTATAACGAAAGCGGCGTCAAATACGTTCTGCTGGCGGGCGGTTCCATGGACGCTAACCCCGTGATTCCGGTCAGAAAACTTCATGCGGCTTTCAAGTGGGAAAAAGATAATTTCGACCAGCTGCTTCCGGGCGACGTTTACTATTGCAACCTCGACGGCACTTTCGATGAAAATAAAGACGGAATATACGGCGATCCGGCCGACGGCCTTAACGGCGGAGATATAGACATGTTTTCGGAATTATCCGTAGGAAGGGTTCCCGCCGATACCGCGGCCGCTCTCGCTAACTTTTTAAAGAAAAACATCGCCGCCTATGGCTATTACGAAGGCGAAACCGGAAAGGCGTTTTTCTGCGGCGAAAGCCTCTTTCCCGGAATATGGGGCAAAACGTATATGAAAGAGATCGAAAACGGCGCCACGGTTCACGGTTTTACCACCGCGGGATATCCGGCGGATTACCCGCGCGCCTATCTTTTCGATCAGGATAAAAAGTGGTCATCTGCCGATATTATCAACGCTATAAACGGCGGAATATACATACTCAACCACATAGGCCATTCGAGCGTCACCAGCAATATGCGCCTTTATTCAAGCGGCCTTAGCAGGCTGGCCAATAGCCGTTATTACCTTCTTTACACCCAGGGCTGCTACTGCGGCCGCTTTACCGATAGAAACTGCATACTTTCGGCTCATGTGACTTCGCCGGCCGGCTCTTACGCCGTTATCGGAAACTCTTCTTACGGCCTCGGACCCGAAGATCCCGATCCGGACGCATCCGTTTCATGCCGCGGCGCGTCGCAGTATTTCCACCGCCAGTTCACCAACGCCCTGTTCGCCCTCGGCAAAAACCGCCTTGGCGACGCAAACCAGGCTTCAAAAGAAGCCAACGTAAAATTCATGGGCCACGGCACCACGCGCTGGGTATTTTTCGAGCTCAACCTTTTAGGCGATCCTTATCTGCCGCTTAAAGTAAAATAGCCTGAAAGAGAGTCAAATGAATACAGAAAATGTTTTATTCGCTTTAGGACTAACTATTTTCGCCGGCCTTTCAACCGGCATTGGCAGCGCGATCGCGTTTTTTGCCAAAAAATTCGATCCGCGCTTCCTTTCTGGTTCGCTCGGCTTTTCCGCCGGGGTCATGATATATGTATCGTTCGTGGAGATTTTCGTAAAGGCGAAAACTTCGCTTATATCGGTTTACGGCCCCAAAACCGGCTATTCTCTTACCGTGCTTTCGTTTTTTGCCGGAATGGCTATTATAGCGCTTATAGACAAACTGGTTCCTTCTTACGAAAACCCTCACGAAACCGAATTTATGGATGATATGTGCGCTGAATGCAGCGAAGACCAACTAAAGATCGCCAGAGAAGAGGCGAAAAGCAAACACCTTCTGAGAATGGGCATGTTTTCTGCCCTTGCCATAGCGATACACAACTTTCCCGAGGGCCTGGCCACTTTTATAGGCGGCCTGCAGGAGCCGGGCATAGGCATAAGCATAGCCGTGGCTATAGCGATCCATAACATTCCCGAAGGAATCGCCGTTTCCGTTCCCATATACTACGCCACCAAGAGCAGGCGTAAAGCATTCATGTATTCGTTCATGTCTGGCCTTTCAGAGCCGCTGGGAGCGATTATCGGATATTTTCTGCTCTTGAATTTTTTCAGCGATGCCCTGTTCGGATATGTGTTCGCGGCCGTGGCGGGCATAATGGTTTATATATCGCTTGACGAGCTTCTGCCTACGGCCGAAAAATACGGCGAGCACCATATCGCCATATACGGGCTTATTTCCGGCATGGTTGTAATGTCGGGAAGCCTTCTGCTTTTCGCTTAATAAAAATTATAATACAAGGAGTTTTTAAATGGCTTTCGATAAAACTAATAAAGCCGGAAACTGCGGTTATGCAGGTGAAGTCAATGAGAAAAATCTTGGCCTGAAAGAGCTCGGCATTTTTGAAAATACCGAACCGCTTTTTATACAAAAAGTTACGGTCCACAAGCGTGAGATGAAACTTTGCATACCTTTTGAAACTTCTTTCGGCCGCTTCGACTCTCTGGTGAGGCTGTATCCGGAAATCACTTTCCGCAGGGCCGACGGAAGCGTTATTTGCGGAATAGGCGAGTGCTCGCCGCTTTCGGCGCCCTGGTACGATTACGAATGCCATAAAAGCGTAGAAACCGCCCTGGGCTATATAATATCGTCGCTCGACGAAGCGGCCGCTAAGAAATCGGCCGTTACGGACGTCTGCTCTTTTATAAAGCTTTATAAATGGGTGGTCGGACATAATATGGCCCGCGCGGGAGTCGAAGGCGCATACTGGGACGCTCTGGCAAAGATGCGCGGCGTTTCAGTTTCCGAGTTATGGGGATGCGTAAAAAAAACGGTGGAGGCCGGAACCAGCGTCGGGCTGGAACCTACCATAGAAGCGCTCATGAAAAAAATTGAAACTGCCGTCGAGCATATGAAAGCGGCCCGGATAAAGGTGAAGATCAAACCCGGAAAAGATATCGAATATGTGGCCGCCATAAGGGCCCGTTATCCGCATATAAGGCTTCAGGTTGACGCTAACGCCGCCTACGACTTATTCAATCCGGAGCATATCGGGCTGCTGAAAAGGCTCGACGAATTCAACCTTATGATGATCGAACAGCCGGGGCCGAACGACGACATATACGATCACGCAAGGGCGCTGGCCGGTCTCAAAACGCCGATCTGTATGGATGAAAGCATTTTGACAGCGGCGCACGCCAGACAGGCGATCGAATTGTGGAAGCAATATTCGGATGTCTCGAAGCTCATAATAAATATTAAGCCGCCGCGCGTCGGCGGTTATCTGGAAGCCATCAAAATAGCCCGGCTGTGCAGTATAAATAAAGTGTCGGCCTGGTGCGGCGGAATGCACGAATCCGCCATGGGCAAGACCGCCAACGTTCATTTCAGCGCGCGCGAAGAAATCGACCTTCCGGGCGACCATGTTTCACAGGCGCCTTATTTCGTTGAAAATATAGCCGATTCGCCCGAATATCACGAAGGCACGCTAAAAGTTCCCGCCGGCGCCGGCTGGGGGCTTACGAACCTTAAAATAGGCTCTTCATGCTCCGCTGCGGCCGCTAAAGAAGTGGACCCGGTCGAGTTTTACAATCAGGCCGTCGAAAAAACGCCGGCTTATAAAAAATTTATTGAAACCGCATGCGGCGGGCTGCCTGCGGTAAAAAGCGCGGACGATTTCAAAAAACTTCCGTTCATGGACAAGCCGTCGTATATAAACGCTTACGCGATTACCGAAAGGTGCTCCGGCGGCGCGCTCGATAAAGCGCACTTCATAGCGCACAGCTCGGGGACTTCTGGAAAACACGTGTACTGGCCGTGCTCGCGCGAAACCGAAATAGGCTACTGGAAGCGCACGTTCGAAGAACTCGACAGGAACTATAAAATTTCCTCCACTCCCACGCTCGTGGTTCTGGGCCTTTTAATGGGCGGCAACCTCAGCGGTGCCCTTTTCGCCTACGTGCTTCGCGCGATCGGCATCGAGACCGGAACGATCACGCTTATAACGCCCGGCCGTGAAGAAAAAGAATGCATGGAGGCTATAGCTGAATTTTCAAAGTATTATAAACAAACTATTTTATTTTCATACGGCCCGACGGCTAAAAATATTCTTGAAAGGCTCGCGGCCGAAGGCGTGGATATACAAAAATTTAATATAAAGCTTCGTCTTATAGGCGAAGGCTATTCCGAATCTTTCCGCGACAGGATTAACGAACTGCTCGAATATCCTTACGGGTTCCTCACTTCGATAAGCTCCGGCTACGGCGCTACGGATTTTCGCAGCGTGGGAAAAGAAACGCCGCTGTGCATAGCCATAAAGCGGCTGCTTCACGAAAACGGCCTTCTGGAAAAAATACTCGGCTATGAAACCATGCCTACTATATGTCAATATTCGCCTTCCGATATATTTATCGAAGAAGTCGACGGCGAGCTCGTAATGACGCGGCCTGGAATAGTCCCGCTCATAAGATACCGTTCCAACGACGCCGGGTTCGTGATGGATTACGATAAGATGATGGCGCTCGTCAAAGAAAACGGCCTTGACCCTTTTAAATTGATGTCTGAACGCGGCTACGATCCGGCCGGCGCGGATAAAAAACCTTTCGTGATAGTCAGCGGCCGCAAAGACGGCCTTACCTTCATGGGCAGCAAGCTGTCCGTCGGCGTGATTAAAACCGTTATCGAAAGGGTGCATTATCTTAACGACAGGCTGAGCGGCGAATTCCAAATGAGCAGATACGAAACCGAAAACGGCGATCCGCGTCTGGCCCTCGCTCTCGTGCCGAAAGCCGGCGCGGAAGAGATCGACCTGGCGAAGGCGGCGGAATTGATCGCCGACAAGCTTGGCGAAATCCAGGGCGGAATTTACGCTAAAGTTCTTGCGAATAACCGTTGCGCGGCGGTTCCGGCAGTAAGGCTTGTCAGGCGCGAAGACATAATGACGCCGGTCAGTTTTAAAATAAGATGGATCGCATGAACTATAAATCGAGCGTAAAAAAATATCGAAAGGAACCCGGCAATGCCTTTATATAAAGCGGACCTCAAAGTGGAGCACGACGCCATAAGCTTTCGTGCGGTGCAGCGCTTTTTCGATTCTTTATGCAGCGACCTGGCGGTTCCGGCCCGTGAAAAACTCGACATGGAGCTGGCTATTGAAGAGGGCGTCATGTACCTTTTGGAAGCGGCCTCCGGAACCGACGCCGCATGCCAGCCCATCGATATTTCAATGGAGTTCGACAATTCTTCTATAACCATAACCATGCTTTCTCCCTGCAGGCCGTTCGATCACGGCTCGCTTCCGCAGTACGATCCGGGCTCGGCCGCGGCGGATGAGGCTGAAAGTTCAGCCAGGGGCCTGGGATCGTTTTTAATGTTTAAAAAACTCGATTCGGTCCAGTGGCGTTATATTGAAAAAACCGGAATGCAGCTTTCGATGCATAAAATGCTTCCCGCGGCCGTCCGTGAACGCGGCCCGAAGGGCCCGGCCCGGCCCGAAAGCGCGGCGGATTTTTCCGGCGCGCTGTCCATAAGGCGGCTTAAAACCGAAAAGGAAGCGCTGGCGGTTTCAATATGCGCCTATGACGTTTACAAGTACGCATATAAAGACGTGGTTTACTATCCGGCGCAGCTGCTCGAAGATAACCTCAGCGGCAAAATGCTTTCGATGATAGCTATAGACGAAGCCGGTAAAGTGATAGGCCATTACGCGCTCGTTAAAAACGCTCCTCAGGACCGGATCGGCGAGCTGGGCGCGGCGTTCGTAAGGCCGGAATTTAGAAAGCACAATATTTTCATGCAGCTGTGTGACGCCATGCACGAAAGTTTTGACGGGCTCGGCCTTGACGGAGTCTTTTCGCTTTCCGTCACGAGCCACGCCAGCACTCAAAAGCACAGCGAACGCACGGGCAGAAAGACGACCGGCATCAGGCTGGCTTCCGCGCCGGCCGTGTTCGTGGAAGGCGCGAAGCCCGGCGAGAGGGTTACGAGCGTGGTAAACTACAGGCAGCTTTCACGGCGGCCCATTAAGACTATATACATACCGGGCCGATACAAGGATATGGTATTATCCGCCTACGGCGATATCGGCGTGGACATCAGGCAGGGCCTGGCGGGCGAAGAGCCGGCCGGCTCCGTTTTGCAAGGCGTATCGTGCAAAAATGATTTCGTATGGAAACGTTCTTCCATAGAAGTTTACGGCGGTCCTAACTCGCAGGGCAAGCTGCAGGCTTATTTCGAACTCGCGCTCGAGCAGAAGATGGCTTCTATAGTGCTGGCCGTAGATCTTGAAAATCCCGACGCGCCTCAAATAGTCGAATGCGCCGCCGGCCTGGGTTTTTTTTACTCAGGCGTAATGCCCGAATGCCTTAAAGGCGGGCGCGACGCGCTTCATATGCAATATCTCAACGGAGAAACGGTCGACGCTTCTAAAATGATCCTTTACACTGACTCCGCGAAACGAATCATGGATTTTATAATGCGTGAAGCGCCTCACGCTTTTAAAAACGGTGAGCCGCGATGAGCCGCGTACGAATACTGATAATCGTTTTGGCGACGGGGCTGACCTCGTTTTTATCTACTTTCCTGTCTTCGTCCGTCAATCTGGCGCTGAAGAGTATCGCATCCGAATATGCCGTAAATCCGGCCGATCTTAGTCTGGTCACTTCGGTGTTTTTGCTTTTTTCAAGCCTGTGCATCGTGCCTTTTGGCAATCTTTCAGACGCTTACGGCCCGAAACGCACTCTCGTTTTCGGCTGCGCTTTTTTTACGGCTTCCAATTTTCTGGTGCCGCTGGTCGTAAACGGCTTCAGCTCGCTGGTCGTCATGCGAGGACTTCAGGGAATAGGCTCGGCTTTTCTGGTGGTTTCAAATATTCCGATAATAACCAACGTCATCGAAAAAAAATACCGCAGCGTTTCTCTGGGGTTCCTTTCATCGCTTGTTTACCTGGGCTTCGCCACCGGCAATTTCATAGGCGGATATCTTACTCAGTCTTTCGGCTGGAAGAGCATATTCATAGTTTCCGGCGCGGGATGCGCTCTCGCCATGGCGCTTATTCAGACGCTCGTTCCGGGCGAAAGAGTCGTAATTAATGAAAAATCGGATAAAAAAATAGATTATAAAGGGATATTTTATTACGCCCTGACGCTGATCTGCCTTCAGGCGGGAGCTAATCAGATAAATAATTTTTTTGGCGCCGCGCTTCTTGCAATCAGCGCGTCGTCGTTCGTGTTTTTTATCAGGCGTCAGTTCGAAGCGCCGCGTCCGATTTATGACATGCGCCTTTTTACGGGAAATAAGGTTTTCGCCATGGCCGTGCTGTCGGTCTTTTTGAATTTCATAT
Organism: bacterium; assembly: GCA_029571125.1. Taxonomy (GTDB): domain Bacteria; phylum Muiribacteriota; class UBA9980; order UBA9980; family UBA9980; genus UBA9980. The sequence goes on along the minus strand of JAKPTH010000341.1, from coordinate 23,447 downwards.
CCACCTACGGCTCGCAGTATCTTATATCGCTATACCTTCAGTGCAACAGGGGCCTTACGCCGCTTCAGGCCGGAAAGATAACGCTTATCACGCCGCTCGTTCAAATATTCTTTGCTCCTCTGGCGGGCGCTTTCTGCTCCAGGTTCCATCCCTCGCTTATAGCGTCTTCGGGAATGGCGGTCACATCGGTTTCCCTGGCTTCGCTCGCGTTTTTGTCCGAATCGACTTCTTACCCGCTCATATACATATCACTCGGGCTTGCCGGCGTCGGCGTGTCTTTGTTTTCAACTCCGAACACCAGCATTATAATGGAAAGCGTTCCGGCCGACCGGCGCGGAATCGCCTCGGCGTCGAACTCGATAATGAGAAATCTCGGGATGCAGTGCAGCATTATAATATGCGGCGCTGCCTTTCTTACGGTGTTCGGCGAAACCAGGGGCATTCCGCCCGAAAAATATCCGCAGATGCTTTCGGTTATCAGGACATGCTATATGATATTCACGGCCGCCGCATTAACCGGAACGGTCATTTCGCTGAAGCGCTCGGCGCGATTTTAGAAAAATATTTTATTTTTAAAACGTCCATCGGATCTGGTTTCATGGAGATTTTTCGACTTGCGTGCATACCAGCCTGTTTTTACTTCGCCCTCGATTATGTCGAATTCGGGTATATACGGTTTGATATCGAGCAGCGGCGTTTCGTTTATCATATCGACGTTTTCTACGCTTAACTCGCCTCCGTTAACGCCGTTGAGTTTTACTATTGAAATACCTATACCGCATGGCCTTTTTGGCGAACGCGTGGCGAATATGCCGTGCGTTTTATCGTCTAAAAACGGCGTTACGACGAGAGAATGGCCTTCGCATTTGTGAAATTGATATACAAGGTAAAGATGCGAAAACTCTTCGATGTCTTTCAATCCTGCTGCGAATTCGTCTTTTATCATTATGGTGCCGCGGATTCCTTTTGCGGCCGCCGCTTGTACCGGCATATTTTCGACGGTTTGAAAAGGAGTGTAAATATATCCTATGGGTTTAAAATAAATCATTGTTACACCTGCAAATTTGAATTTTTTTTAATTTAATTTTAATGAATTATCTCATGCCATAGATTTTTTAAGGTTATCCCAGGCGTTGATAAGCGATTTCGCCGCCGCGGAATGTTTGTCGTATTCGATTACCGTCATTCGCTTTTTCATCGCTTCGATAAAAATTTTATCGAAAGCGATTTTACCGATAATGCTTATTTTATTTTCTCCGGCAAAATTTTCAATGTTTTCGCTCATTTTGAGATTGATGTCATACTTGTTTATTATTATAGAAACCGGTACTTTAAAATGTTTGCATAGTTCTATAGCGCGTTTGGCGTCGTGTACGCCTGAAACGCTCGGTTCTATTACGACGACGGCGCGGTTTGCCCCCGTAAGAGTCGCGATCACGGGGCATCCGGTGCCAGGAGGGCCGTCAAGTATTATAAAATCGCTGCTTTCCGATCTGGCGATGTCGCATGCCTGTTTTTTTATTTCCGATACGAGCTTTCCTGACGAACCTTCTCCGGCGTAAAGCTTTGCATGCGTCATCGGGCCGAAGCGCGTGTTAGAAATATAACTTATGCCGGCCTGTTTTTCTACCAGCTTGATCGCGTTGGCGCGGCAGATGGTTACGCATGCCCCGCAGCCTTCGCATAAAAGATGATTGGTTTTTACCTTGTTGTCGGTTTCGTCGCGTACTATCGCTTCGAAAACGCAAACGGGAATACATTTGCCGCAGCTAATACACCTGGATTTGTCCACTATCGCGTCGTATCCGCTCATAAAAGCTTTCGGCGCGGTTCTGCCGCTTATAGGCTCTATCAGTAGATGCAGATTTGCGGCGTCCACGTCGCAATCCGCCGCCGTAACTGATTTTGCCGATTGTATAAAAGCGGCCGTGATGGACGTTTTTCCCGTGCCCCCTTTGCCTGAAATTACAGCTATCTGTTTCATTTTACCGCCTCGCTGACCGCGTTTTCTAATATCTTCAAAAACAGTTCACGCGTATGCGGCATTTCATCGACTATTATGCCGCCGCCGGAATATACGCGGGCCATCTGGATATCGAAAGGTATTATGCCTATTATTCTAATATTTTCGGTTTCACAGTATTTTTTAATATCGCCGAAATCGCCGTCATATTTGTTTATAACGACTCCGAATTTGACTTTTAACTGCCGCGCCGTTTCCACGGCGAGCTTGAGATCGCTGAAGCCGAACGGCGTCGGCTCCGTGACCAGAATTATATAATCCGCGTTATAGACGGCCGCTACCAGAGGGCAGCTCGTGCCCGGAGGCGCGTCTATTATGGTTAGCGAAGGCCCCGAATCGCTTTTGACTATTTTTTTTATCAAAGGCGGGCTCTTAGCCTCGCTGACGTTCAATATTGCGTCCGTTAAAGCTATATCGCGGTCCGCTTTTTTATGTCTTATCTTTCCGGTCATTTTTTTTGCGGCTTTGATAGCCCCCATAGAGCATACTTTAAGGCACGCATCGCAAGAATGACAGAGTTCCGCGAAAAAAAGCGGTTTGTTGAGTATCATGGTAATGGCGTTAAACTTGCACACCGTTTTACAAAAACCGCAGCCGTTGCATAAATTTTCGTTGAATTCGGGCACCGTTACATAAAATTCTTCAACGCCGTCGAAAAATTCGTCGTGATTGTCCGCCCTAAAACCTGCCTGCTTTTGAAAAAATAAATGCGCGTTGGGCGCTTCCGCGTCACAGTCGAGAAATGAAAGCGCAGTTGCCGCGGCGGCGGCCATGTTGACGGCCACGCTGGTCTTTCCCGTGCCGCCTTTACCCGACGCTACGGCGATTTTGAGTGGTGTCGTGATTTTATTTAGCATAAATTCTTCCTTTATATAGTTATTGCCGATTTTATGCGGCCTGCTGCTTTTCAATTGCGCTGCGGCAGGTTCCGGAAGCGTTTTCAACGTATTTTATTCCGGCTTTGTTGAGCGCTTCCGAGGCTTTCGGCCCGACGCGGCCGGTCAATATGAGCTCCACTTTTTTTTCGGCCATATTGCCCGCGGTCTGGATACCCGCTCCCTGAGCCATGTTGAGATTAGTTTCGTTATCCACCGTTTCAAAAGTTTTAGACAGCGTGTCGTAAATTATTATATATCTTGCCCTTCCGAACCTTTCGTCTACCGCGCTGTCTATTGAAGGGCCCGTTGAAGTTACCGCTATTTTCATTATGTACCTCCGTTATTTTGTTTTTACTTTATTTCATCGCTTTGCCGCCTGGCGCTTGAAAAAATTATATCGTTTCGCTTTCGGAAAACATGGCGTTCGCGAAAGCCATAACTTTGTTTTTTTGATTGGTTATACGTCCTTTCATGACCAGAAAGCCGAATCGCTTTTTTTCATACCAGCAAGTTATTTTGATGGTTTCTCCCGCCGGTATTTTTTTCTTGAACTTTACTTCCAGGCTCGCGGTAAAAACTTTTTTGCGCGAATGGGCCATGGCGGAATGGGTCATCAGCGAATCGAAGATCGAGCAAATTACGCCGCCATGAGCCACCCCTGCATTTCCGGCGTAACGATCGTCTACATAAAAAGACGCCTCGCTTATGTGCGAAACAGGGTCGCAATCGACTTTGATTTTTAATCCGGCTTCGTTATCCGGGCCGCATGCCCAGCATGTTTTATTGTGCATATATTTCCTTTAACACCTTTTTTAAAAATTATTTATAGAGCATAATCCGTTCCGGAATGATAAAACTATTGAATTTTGCCGCCGCTTTAATTAATTTAATATTTTATTAGCAATACAATAAATATGAGACAATAAAAAAAATAAAATTGCATTTTTGCAATATTACAATTTTGCAATATTGCAAAAACTTGTTTTTATAAAAACTCTGTTTTGTGTAAGTTTTCAAATTTTCCTTCCGCGTAAAGCTTTACGGCGTTTTTGATATCGGTTTCGCAGGTAATGAGAAGCTCTATTCCGGCCCCGGCGAGCTTGTTTTCGAGATTGAACCCTATCGCCCTGCATACTACCGTTTTACAACCGTAAAAAGACGCCCCAACGTTGAGGTTTTTAATGTTTTCATCGATGCGGATGAATCCGTTTCTGAATTTGAAACAACCCCGGCCGTTTTGCCCGCCCCGGCCTTTTGAAGCGCCGCAGCCGGAAATTCCGGGATTAACGAGCGAGGCGTTGGAAAAATCGTTTTCGTCGAAGATTTTTATTTCTTCGTCTAAAATTTCGCCGTTTGCGATTTCAAAAATATACAACCCCGCCGATTTGCCCGGATGGTTGGAAACATTTTTGAAATCATCAGTGAAAAAGCCTATTTTCATAATTTAACGCCTTTTGAATTAAGGTTTTTATTTTATATCGCACGCTTATTTTTTTATAAAGCAATTAGCATACCGTAATTTTTTCGGATATAATAAAATCGGGCACAAAATTTGCTTATTAACCTGTATAACCTAAAAAAAGAAGGAGTAATTTTTATGTCAAAAACAATAAACGTTGCCGTTCCCTCTATGGGTAAAGGCGGTCTCGACGCCGAAAGATCTTCGCATTTTGGCCGCTGTGACTGCTTCAGCATCCTTTCATTCGACGAAAACAATAAGTTCATGGATTGCAAAGTTATTGAAAACCCGCCCCACGTAGATGGCGGTTGCCTCGCGCCGGTAAACTTGCTTGCCGCCAATAAAGTGAACGCGATAGTGGTAGGGGGCATCGGCGGCAGACCGCTTGCCGGTTTTAAAAGCGTAGGCATAGAAGTTTTCGTCTCAGATGGCGATTACGTTAAAGATGTAAGAGCTAATTACGAAAAGGGAAAAGTCTCGCCCATATCGGCGGATTTCGTCTGCGGCGGCCATCATTAAAAGTAAGGCTCGGAACAGCCTGTAAAATTGGTTTTTATCAGCCTTAAATTGTAATATAATTAATTTATGCGTCCACATAAAGCAGCGGCCCCGATGCGCCTTCGCGCGTCATCGCGAACCTGATTCCGTAAGCTGTTTCGAGATTGCGGCAGGTCATGACCTCAGCCGTCGGTCCGATGATTATATTTTCGCCGCAGGCGTCCATGAGCACTATGACGGTCGAATATCTTAGCGCAAGCGAGGGATTATGAACCGAATATACGCAGAGCTTTTTTTCATCGCGCGCCAGGCCGCTTATCGATTTAAAAAACATGTGCTGGTGGCGGATGTCGAGATGCGCCTCCGGTTCGTCGAATAGCATCACCGGCGTTCGCTGCGCCATCGCGCGCGCCAGGAGCACGCGCTTGCGCTCGCCGCCGGAAAGCTTAGTGTATTCGTTGTCGAGAAGCCCTTCCAGATCGGTTTTTCTTGATACTTCCCCGACGATTTCATGGTCGCTTTCGTTAGCGATGCCGAAAAAGCCGTTGTGCGGCGAGCGTCCCATCAGTATCATCTCGCGCGCGGTGAAGTTGAAGGCGGGATGGTGCTCCTGCGGTACCACGCTTATGAGTTTCGCCGCCTCGTCCGAGGGCGTTTCGGATATATCGGCGCCGCAGATGAGCGCTCTTCCTTCCGCAGGCTTCAGATGCCCGGCGATTAGATTTAACAGCGTCGATTTTCCGGCGCCGTTCGGGCCCAGAAGCGCCACCGACGAACCGGCTTCGAAGGCCGCCGAAAGGCCCCTGAATATATAGGAGCGCGAGCGTCCAGGCCGCGAAGGATATTTAAACGATAAATTTTCTATCTGAATTCGGGCTTTCATATAAACTCCGTTCAATTCCATCCGGATTTTCTGTACTTCAACAGTATGGCGGCAAAGACCGGCGCGCCGAACGCCGAGGTTATTATGCCGACCGGTATCTCGCCCGGAGTGAGCGTCCTTGCCAGATCGTCCGATGCGAGAAGGAACGCGGCCCCGAGGATTGAAGATGAAACGAAAACGAAACGGTTGTCGGGGCCCAGGATTATTCGTGAGATGTGCGGGACGGTAAGCCCTATCCAGCCTATGACGCCCGCCTTTGAAACGCAAGAGCAGACCATGAGCGTGCTGAAAAATATTATGGCGAACTTCGCGGCCGCGACGTTCACGCCGAGCGATCTGGCCTCCGCGTCGCCGAGCGTGAGCAGGTTCATTTTATAAGAATAGGCGTACAGAACGCCCATGCAGACCAATATCACCGGAACCGAATATTTGAGAGACGAAAGCGTTATGCCGTCGAAGCCGCCCAGCATCCAGAACGTGAGCGCAGGAAGCTGGTGCTCCGGATCGGCGAAATACTGCATCAGGCCTATCACCGAGTGCGAAAAGGAGGTCGCTACCAGGCCGAAGAGCAGCAGCAGCGTTGTTTCGCGTCCGAAACCGGACAGCAGGTACGACGCGAAAACGGCTACTATGCCGAAAAGGAACGAAAGCGACTCTATCGCCGCCGCGGAGGCGTTCAAATACACTATGCCGACGGCAGCGCCCAGCGCCGCTCCCGACGAAAGGCCTATGACGAAGGGGCTCACCAGCGGGTTGCGGAATATCGCCTGCATCGAGACGCCGCCCGCCGCAAGGACCGCTCCCGTGAGAGAGGCCATGACTATGCGCGGCAGGCGTACTTCGAATATTATATAGCGTTCGTTTTCGTTCAGCGCCCCGCGGCCGGTCAGATACGAAACGATCTTACCGGATTCGATGCCGTAGTTGCCGGCGACGAACGAAACCGCCGCGATCGATATAAATGCCGCAATGGATGCGGCTATGAACCATGCTTTTGCCTTAGCGCTCATTCGTGCTCCGCTTTCTTTATTTACCCGCGCTCTTTTTAACGCTTTCGTTTGCCTGGAGCATCTGCCTGCGGTCTATTTTCAAAAATTCCATATAAAACCGGTCGGCTTCGGCGTCAATGTCGACATCTTCGAACAGCTGCGGATATATAGTTTTAGCCGTCCAGAGTATGCCGAGCGGCGCCGCCAGATTAAAATACCAACATGTGAGGAACGCGCTTTCGTCGTCGATGGGCACGAAATAAACGCGGCCGTTCCTGTAAGCGGAAAGCCTCGGCCAGAAACCTTCTGTAAGGTCCGCTTTCACCTTTCCACCGGCGTGCGTTATCGATTCGATGAATATGAAGTCCGGGTCGAATTTTATGATCTCTTCCTGCGAAAGCGGCGTTTCGGCGTTGTCTTTGCCGTCGAATCCCATGACCTCGCAGCCGATATCGTTCAAAAAGCTCTTTACGAAGCTGGATTTCTGACCGTATGCTGTATATTTGTTTCCCGTCTTTACCAGGTGCGCGACTTTTATCCTGCGTTCCGGCGCGGCCTTTTTGACGCGCCCGCGGACCAGCTCCAATTTCGATTCGAAATAGTCGATATATTTTTTCGCCTGTTCGTCCTTATGGACTATCTTTCCAAAGTTTTCGACCGCTTCAAGCCAGTGCTGCGTTTTCGAGAAAGTTCCGTGCACGCGCAGCTGCGGTATCTTCATATCGTCGAGGAACCGGTTGGCCTTCATGTGGAAGTTCGACGGCGTTATTATGAGGTCCGGCTTGAACCCGATCAGGCTTTCTATGTTTGGCATTCCGGGATATCCTATGTCTTTTTTTAGCATTACGGCGCGGTCCGCCTGCGAGAAGAACCCGCCTTTATGAAGGGAGACCCTCACTTTCGTGAACGGCATTCCGACCACGTTTTTCTGCTCGCTGAAAAGATATATCAGGCCGAGCGATTGCGGAAAAAGGGGGATTATGCGCTCCGGCGCGCCTTTCAGTTCGGAGGCGAAGTCGAGTCCCTGATATGGGACCGGCGCCGCGTTTTTAGTTTCGGCCGCTCCGGGGCCGGGCGCGAATAACATCAACAGCAGGGCGATAATCACCGTTACGATTCTTTTTGACATAAAACACTCCTTGAATTATTTGGCATTTATTAATTGAAAATTTATATGGCGCTCTATAGCGCTATTTGATATTGACCCGCAAAAACGAAAAACAAAGTTTTATTTCGAACGCTCGAACGGGCTTCGAGCTTGAGCCGTTACGAAGAATGTTGCCTTTCCCATATGTTCATCAGCCAGCCGGGAATAAGGTATTCTGGCGCCTCCTCTTCAAAACCGGCGTAAGGCTTGATGTCTATTACGGGCGTGCCGTCGAGCGCGTCAAGGCCGCTCACCGTGAGGATATTGCCTTCTGCCTTAAACAGCCGCACAACGGTCATTCCTAGAGGGTTCGGCCTTTTTTCCGAGTTGGTGCAGAAGATGCCGACTTCGGGATTGCGCCTTTTGTTTTCAGGGCGCTGGGTTAGTTTTACCGTCTTTCTTTTGTGGAAGACGAAAAATATTATTATATGCGAATATTCTTCCAGGCCGTCGAGGGCGGGAGCGTAACGCGGGAGAATCTCGATCCGCGATACCGAGCCAAGATCGCTCCAATCTACGCGTTCAGAGGCGCCCTCGCGTCTCACGAATCCGACGGGCTTGAATGCGTAGAGAATATCGGCGTCTTTTTGAGCCGTATTTGTTTTACCTTTATTTTCGTTGCCGCAAGAGATTTTTCGGCCTGATTTTATTTCAGGTGCTTTTTTTAACATAATTTTACCGTCCTTTAAAAGTCGATCTCGTAGCCGAGCGTTGCGCGCCTGCCGAAGTCGGGCGCGAGCGGCATCGTTTCGTAATTTTTATCGAGGAGGTTGCGCACTGTAAGTGATATTTTCGGCGAGTGTTCGTCGCCGGGGGTAAGCTTCTTCGAAATGCTGAAGCCGAGGTCCCAGAAGTTGCCGAGCCGATAGTTTGCAAGCGTCCTGTTTACGGTCTTATTCGCCGCGTCCTTGAAGTTGTAGGAAGCGGAAGAGTCGAAGGCACCGACGAAGCGTCCGTAGAGGCCTGCCGAAACTCCGGTCCGGCCGTTTTCGTACTTCAATTCGGCGATGTAATTTTTCTTCGGCCTGGTCGTGAGGTCGGGCGAATAAGATGCCAGGCCCGCTCCGATGGAGAAATCGAACAAGTCGCTCAATTTCGTATTCAACTTGAGCTCGCCGCCGCGTGAAACAGTGTCGGTATTTTTGAATACCCTCATGACGGTGGTTTTAGCCGCGTCGATGAACTTCGTGCCGTCGTCGACGATGGAGTCTGTCATGTCGTTTTTGAAGATATTCAATTCGAACGAAGTCGGTCTGGAGGCGTTTTTGAATTTATGCTCCACGCCGAAGTTGATTATTTTGTCCGTTTCGTCGGCGAGGCCGGCGCCGCTCTGGGTCGCCGTGCGGTCCACCGGCGTCATCACGAGCGACGCGTATCTGAATGAAAGCGTGTCGTTTTTAGTCGCTTTCCAGGTGAGGCCGGTCGAGACGCTGTTTCTGGGATCTTCCCACCGGTCGGTTATGGGCGCGAGCGCCTTTCCGGCGGGGGTCCTGGATTTTTGCTCCCTGATTATGTAGCGGCGGTCTCGCCTGTAGCCGGCGTCGAGCATGAGCCGGTCGCCCGAAAGCGGGACTTCGGTCTGAAGGTACATAGTGTGCTTTTTATCTTCGTTGCTCATTTTCTCCCAGTAGAGCTTGCCGGTCGGATTGTACCAGTGGTCGAGCGAGTAGCCCATTCTGTATATAACGCCGCCGCCGGTTTTGATTGTATGACGCAGCGCCATGGCGTTGGTGGTCTCCAGAACGTGATGACCGTCGATATGTCCGAGCGGGGTCGCGCCCGAGCCGCGCGGGTTGTGGAAGTCGTTTGTGACCTCGAGCCGCGACAGCTGGAAATTGGTGCTCTGGCGCGAGTTCCATTTTTTAGTGTAGTTGAGGTCGGCGAAGTTATTCTTCCACGGTTCGTAGCTCCAGCCATAGCGCGGGTCGATAACGATGGAGTATGTTTTAGGATCGATGCCGGCCGCGAGCTTGAACTGGCCCGAAGCCTCCGGCTCGTCGATCGGGATCTGGTACATGCCGGTCTCGCTGTTATAGGTGAAAACGAAATCGTCGTGGCTGGTCGGCGAGTAGAAATATTTAATGAATGCGCCGGTATCGTTAAATGAGGCGTTCTTGCCGTCAGGGCCGTCGAATTTTCTTTTGTTGAACGCCGCGAAATAGGAGGACTTTTTGTCGATGATATCGGTTAAGCTCAGCTTAGTGGTGAATTCGCCGAATGTGCCGAGTTCGAGTTTCAAGCGGTTATGCTTTTTTTCTGGTTTTCTCGTCCTGATATAAATAGCTCCGCCCTTCGCCCCGCCGTATATGAGCGCCGTCGAATCCTTCATGACTTCGACCGATTCTATGACGTCAGGGTTTAAAAATTCGAGCAGCCTGTCGTCGCCGCGTATTCCAGAGTTGGAACTGCCGTCCTGTACGACGAAACCGTCGAGTATGAGCGAGGCCTTGCCGCCCCTTATATCGAAAAAACTTTTGTATTTTCGGTTTTGATTGCTTCTGAGGACCGACGGGCTTATAAACGATATGAGTTCCGTAGCGGTGAAAGGGTTGCGAAGCTCGATAGCCTTTCTGCCGATGGTTTCGGTGAATGTCGAGTTGTTGAGCGGAACGGCTGTCGGTTCGGCGACGGGGTCATAGATCTTTTCGCCTAAAACCGAAATGGAATTGAGTTCTATGGTTTTGCCGTTTTTTATCGCTCCTTCTTTCCATTCGCCCGCCATGGCGGGAACTTCGCCCGCGGCGAAAGCCAGGATCAAAAACGCGGAGGCTATTTTTATCGCCGCCGTCCTCAGTAAAATCGACCTGCTTGTGGTATCCAGCTTTTTGATGAACTCCAACCTGCATCATCTCCTTAATTTATAATTTAGCGGAATTGAAAATGATATATTCTTATTGACACCGTCGGGGAAAGGGATGAAAGGTCTCGCGGCCTTCACCGCTTCGACGGCGGCTTCATCTATCTCACTGCAGCCGGACGAATCGGCTATTTCAATACATCCGATATCGCCGCCTGGAGTTATTTCGAACTTCAGCCTGACCGTGCCTTCGACCTCGAGCCTGCGGCAGCGCTCGGGGTATCTGACGTTACTCATTATTTTTTCCCTTACGACGGAATTGAAAACATCTATCTTCGACGCTTTTATGGCAGCGTCGGCCTCGCCGTGCGGCGCGCCGGAGAGTTTTTCGCCTACGGCGTCGTTTCCGGACATATTGCCGAAAACTTCCGGCGTGTGAGCGTTCTCAGGGTCTCCTGACGAGCAGGCCGCGCCGCTTTCCGCCGTCTTCGCGCCGGCGCTTTCGACCGCGTTCGATTCAGCCACGGCCCGGTAAGCGTTAACTGTTAGCTTTCGTTTTCCGGAGTTTTTAATGCCGTCTTTATCGGCCTGCGGCTTTTTCCGGGAGGCTTTTCGGGGTTCGGCTTTCGTCCTGCGCTTGAATTTTTCTATCATTATTTCTATTTCGGCGCGCGCTGAATTTATTTTGCCTTCCAGATCAAAGACTGTTTTCGATACGGCTGCGATCTTCACGCTTATTTTCGACCGGTCGTATGTGTTGCCTTTTCTGCCGGTTAGCGAAACGATCGGCGAATACGGTATTTTGATATTGCCGGCAAGTTCGAGGCGTTCCGGCCGCCTTTCGAAATATACGGCGAAAGCCGCGACGGCTGAAGCGTGCAGAACCAGCGAGTAAATCAACAATAACGCGAATAAAGGCGCGTTTATTTCGTGCGGCCGTGTTCCGGCCGTTTTCGAGCAGTCTTTCATCGGCGGCCTCTTTCTATAATTCGGTTCTTAACGCCACGTTTTCCACCTTGCAGCGCCGCATGATATCCAGCACGCTCACGACCCTCTGGTAAGGCGCACCGGCGTCGGCTGAAACGGCGAAAATATCGTCGGGCCCGTATAAAGCTTTTTCCATGAGTTTTTTTTCAAAAACCGCTATCTCCATCGTCGTGTCGTTGAAGCGTATCGTATCGCCGCCCGTTACGGCTATCTCGTGCACCCTGCGATTATCCGCCGCAGTTGAGCTTTCGCCCGCCGCCGCTTTCGGCAGTTTCACGTCCAGAGCGTTTTTTTGTATCTGCGGCGCCGCGACCATGAATATTATCAAAAGCACGAGCACTACGTCGGTGAACGGGGTTATATTTATGCCGGTCAGTTCGTCATCATCCCTGTGATCAGTCATTGAGCCTCCTGCTTTCGATCATTATACCGATCCGCTCGAGCGCCGAATTTTTTTCGTTGTTAACCGCCCGCAGCCTCGCCGACAGATGGTTGTAACAGAAAGACGCCGTGATGGCCAGAAAAAGGCCGACGGCCGTCGCCACCAGAGCCTCCGATATTCCCTTAGATACATAAGCGAAATTCGAAGTGCCGGTCCTGTAGATTTCCGAGAACGAATTCATGATCCCTATTACAGTGCCGAAAAGTCCGATATACGGAGAAAGAGCGGCCACAGAACCTATCTTGACGATTGAAATTCGAAGGTTCTCGACGGCCTCGTCCAGTTCGACCCTGTAATGCCGGAGCGAACTTTCCGCGCCGCCGACGGCGAATTCGGGTTTTGAAATGAGGCGCTCGAAGGTTTTTTTGGCGATCTCATCGCGTTCTCTGCCAGCGTGATTTTTGACTAACTCGCCAACATCCGATACTCCCGCGCGCGTCCTGCGGCTGAAAGCGGCTATGGTAAAGAGCCTTTCAAGATAAAACGACAGCGTGACGACGGATAGTGCCGCCAGAAAAATTATCACCGGGCTTATGTATTTAATGATCTCGTTAAGTTGAAACATAAAGGGCCTTTCTGTAGATTTAATACTATTCACTACACAATGCTACTATTTACTACTTTTAATTTTATCAAAAAAACCTTTCTTTGTCAACGCGAATAGTAGTGTTAATTTTGCATGTGTTTAAAAAACTCTTGTTTTAACTGGATTTTTAAAAAGATTTTTAAATGTTAATGTAAAATTAACATGAAACAAGGCTTTTGTTGTAATCGGAATATATGGAAGTTTTACGGATGATTCGTTGCTCTCGCGGCAGGCTTTGCCGGGGCGCAGAACTTAAATTAGTTATTGATAAATTAATTTATTTGTAGTATTATCTATAAAAAAAATAAAAATCTGGTGATATATGATTGACGGGAAGAAAAAAGATAGCATAGAAAAGTTATTTACTGTTGAGGAGGCCGCCGAAAGGCTTCAGATGAACTCCGAGGTCCTTCGCCGAAAGCTTCGTTCGGGACTGGTCTTCGGAATCAAGCTGACTCCTAAGATGTGGAAGATACCAGAATCGAGCGTGGTCGATTATATCAACCGCGTCGATAATCTTGCTAAATACTCCGCCGTGGCCGAAACCAAAACATCCGAAAACTGCAGCCGTTTTCCGCGCTGGATCGAATACAGCGGGCTGCCGGGCTATCTCAACTCAAAATACGGCGTCGCGACATGGCTGGTCATGAAAAAAATTATAGAACTCGACTGCCTTGAAAACGAAAAAGCCGGCGTGTTTTTCGATTTCCGTATCGACGAGCTGCACGAGATAACCGGGCTCACCAGGCAGACCCTTCACAAGGTTCTCGTCATCTTAAAAAAAGAAAAATATATAGATTTTTTGACTATTAAAGGAAAGAATTCCATCACGAAATTTAAGGTGCTCACGCCGCTTAAAACGCCGAAGAGCATCTACGACATTCCCGCCGAACACGGCGGCGTCAAGGGCAGGCTCAAGACCGAGGTCATCGGCACCTGCATCACGCGATTTTTTTAAAAAGATTTTTCATGGACTTAAGGCTTTTTGACCGCAACGGCTAAATGCTATGCCGTATGGGTTTTTAATCTTTCGGCTTTTTTGATCTCGAAGAAGAACCCGTTCAGATTCAGCGCCTTTACGTATTCGAGCCGGTCGTCGAAGTAATTATCGATAAGATGCCGGTAGCCTTCGAACATCACTTCCTCGAATTTATCGGACTGAGTATCGATGTTTTCCTTTTCTTTTTTTGCCAGAAATTCATTTACTTTTTTACGGTATTCGTCGGTCAGGTTAAGACCGAACCCGCAGCCTATAAAAGCTATGCCGCCGGGGGCGAGCCACCGCACGACGTTTGAAAGGGTTTTCTTATATTCGGTGAATTGTATGGTGCCGCGCGATACTATAAATTTAATTGAATTTTCAGGAATTTCGGCCTTTTCGACCTCGCAGACCATTATGTCGGAGCGGCCCAGCATCTCGGCTTCTTCGTAATTTTTACGCGCAAGCTCCGCGGCATGGGGATTTTTGTCGATATAAACGAACCTGGCGGGCGAGAGCTTCGAAAGAAAAACGCTTATGAATCCTTCGCCGCCGCCGAATTCGAGTATTCTGTCTTCGGGCGAGAGTTCCGGCAATCCGAACCATTCGGCCGCCTCGCGCGCTATGTTCTGATACCCTTCGAAAAAATATTCGCGCGATGTTTTGCAGAATTCTTTCATCGATTCGTGTGGCTCGAAAAATTTCATATAAGTTACCGCCTTTCGGAATGTTTATAACCGAGTTATTGATGTATAAATTACTTTATAACTTTAACAAATAATAGATTATATATGGATTTATACTACCATTCGCTACTATCGATTTTATCATAAACAATACGCGGCTGTCAACCCCCGGCCGGAATTTTTAATCATTTTATTTTACGGCCGGAGATTTAAAAGCGAATATGAATAATGGCGATTGACAAACGCAGAACATTTTGATAAAATTAGCTTTGCGATAATCCGGATGAAATAAGCCGGTAACAACAGCGATATTTTTTTCAGGAGGGCCGTTATGTGCTCCGAACCTCACTTTTTAAGGGCGGCCGTTTGCCCCCATTGCGCTCTTGCCGCCACCATAGACGATTCTACCGAATCGCGTCCCAATATCGACACTTTTTCTAAAATCATGCATTATAATCTTTTTAACTACTGCATTTCAAAATAATCAGTTTATACTCTGCCGGAAAATTCAAAATTCAAATTCATAATTTTTACGTTTTAAAACGCGGTTTATCAGGCGCTGCGAGCGCATTGCTATTCGCGTTTAAAATGCGTTTTCATTGCCGCTGGAGCTTTTGATTAAAATGTTTCAGGGCGGTGTTCGGTGCCGCTATAATTTTATTTTGAGGTGTATAATGAAAAGATATATAATAAAAAAAATATATTCAGCGAGTAATAAGGTTCTCGTATATTCGGCTTTAATGATTTTGTCGGTTTTGTCCATTGCGTTACGGCCGGGTTTGGTTTGGGCTTCTCAGCCGTTAGAGCTGACGCTGGATGAAATAGTGATTACAGGCGATCCCATTTCAGATGAGATTTCTAAAAATAATATAGGCAAAAAAATCATCGAACGGGGTAAAAATATAAATGTCGCGGATGTGTTAAAATTCGGACCCGAAGTCGATATCAAACGTACCGCGGCGGCCGGCGACACGGGAGATATCATATCGATTCGAGGGCTCTCGCGTAACCGTATAATGCTTAACGTCAACGGCAGGCCGCTTACCGCTTCGGGGATAGTGGGCGGATATTATATAGACTGGAGCGGCATACCGCTCGACGATATCGAGAAAATAGAGATTATAAAAGGCGGAAGTTCGGCGCTTTACGGCAATAACGCCATCGGCGGCGCCGTGAATATAATAACCAGAAAACCGAAAAGCGGCCGGCCTGAAACTACGCTTTACTCCATGGGAGCTAAAAATGAAGCAACCGGCGCGAGCGATAACTTCAAAATCAGCCATAGCGGAAAAAATAACCGGCTCGGATACGTTCTTTCCGCAAGCCGCCGCAAAACTCCGGAATTTTTATGGAACAACGATTTTACAGGTAAAAACGGCTCGATTTTTCTTTATTACGATATGCCGCGTGGGGCGAAGCTTTCTTTTGGCGGCCAGTATTCGAACACGCGCCGGGGCTTCATCAGAAATAACCGCCGTTCGCTCGATTGCGATAATCCTCTTTTTAACCGTAAAATCAATGAAGACTATCCTCTGTCGCTGGGTGAAACGATTAGCGGAAGCGGAATCAATAATATCGCCAATATAGGCCCCGGCGCTCGCTGGGACAAGGATAAATATCTGTACGACCTTGCTTATAACCATCCTTTCCATAACGGCTATTTTGAAATTAAACATTACATGAATAGAGAAGACCGCAAAGAAAAAAACTTCTCTACCGCCGACGGCCATCTCGTTTTAGACAGAACGGTCGAATCCGACAGGAGTTGCGGAAGCTCGGTGCAGATCGTTAAAATCGACGGCAGAAATGAAACGACTTTCGGCGCCGAGCGGAAGATAATAGCCAACGGCGATATAACGGTCAACTATGTAGATAACGTTTATAACGGAAGAATATACACCGGAACAACACCGAACAACGAAGGATGTAATCAGAATTATTACATTCAGAATGTATCGCGCATAAACGACAGGTTTAGCGTTACCGCGGGCCTTCGCCGCTACGATTATATAATCGGTTCGTTAACCCCGTCCACGAGGGAATTGAGCGGCTCCGGGGCCGTGCCTAAATTCAGCGCGCAATACGATTTTTCCGGCGGCCAGAGCGTTTCCGTCTCGGCCTACCACGCCGAGCGCACTCCGGGGCTTCCCGAAATATACTGGGCGCAGAACGCCGTTAAGGTCATTGGAAACGTTAGAATTCCGATAGTTCTTCCCGAATTGAAAACCGAACGAAACAAGGCCGCCGAAATATCTTATCGCAAAAACTTCAATAAAGCCGATAATGTACGCGCTACGGCTTATTCTTACAAGATAAGCGACTATATTATGCCGCGTTTCGAAACCGACTGGAGCGGAATTTATAATATAGATTCGGTCGGGATCAAAGGTTTTTCGATTGAAGCGAATAAGGCGTTCGGCCCGCTGTCGAATGTTAACGCTAACGCTACGTGGCAAAGGAGTTCTAAGACGGGCGACTTGTTCGATACAAATAATCTCTTGAACGGCCTGGATTCCATGCCGAAATTCAAGCTGAATTTATCTTATGAACGCAAGCTTAAAAATTTTCGAGACTCGGTTCTTTCGATAGGAGCTCGTTACGTCGGAAGCCAGGACCAGATTTATACGTTCGGTAAAAACGTCAACCGTCTCGTAAAAGTGGATTCATTCACCACATTCGACGCCGGAGTTAAAATTCCGCTTGAACGCGGCTGCCAGGCGGAGATATTCGTCGATAACATTTTTGATAAAAAATACGAGGAAAAATACGGTTATCCTCTTATGGGCCGTACGCTCGGCGTTTCTATGAAAGCTGATTTTTAAAGGAGGCCTTATGAATAATTATAAAAAATGGTTTTATTCTTTAGCGTTAACTTTATTTGCTTTATTATGGCTCGATTTTTCTACGCGCGCCGTCTTTTGCGCACCTTCGCCGGCCGCCGAAGAAATAAAAATAACCGATATGGCCGGCCGTGAAGCCGTTCTAAAAAAAACCGCCGATAAAGTGATCGCGGTGAATTCCGCTTCTCGTTTTATAGCATATCTTCGCGCCGCCGATAAGCTCTGCGGCATAGAGAATATAGATAAAAATTACATTAAAACGCGCCCTTATACCATAGCTTGCGAAGAAACTTTCGCCGGGCTCGGCGTTATAGGCGAAGGCGGGGTGAACAAGCCGCACGACGTGGAAAAAATAATATCGCTCGGGCCCGAACTGATATTCGAGGCGTTCTGCGATAAAGACGCTGCGGCTCTGCTGGAAAGGCAGAGCGGCGTCAAGGTCATATCGCTCGGTTATGGCGATAAAAACTGGTTCGATGAAAAATATTTTTTCGACGCGCTGACCGTCGCGGCACGTGCTATCGGCCGCGAAACCCGCGCGGTCGAACTGGCCTCTTACGCCAGAACTCTCGGAGAAGACCTTAAAAAGCGCGCCGGGCTGATTAAAAAAGACGCCCGCCCCCGATGCTATATTGGCGCGGTTTCCTTTCGCGGCCGGCAGGGGATCGCCAGCACCGATTCGATGTATCTCCCTTTTACCTCGGCCGGAGCCCATAACGTGGTTTCAGGGTTATCTAAAAACAGCCATATTTTTCTCGACCGCGAGAAATTGCTCGTTTATGACCCCGAATATATTTTTATCGATGCGGCCGGCCTTGAAATGGTTCGAGAAGATTACGCCGCCAATCCGAAATATTTTTCAAGACTTTCAGCGGTTAAAAATAAAAAAGTTTATATGTGCCTGCCTTCGGTTTTTTATAATTTGAATGTCGAAGTTATTTACGCCAATTCCTACTTCGTCGGAAAGATTATAAATCCTGAAGCTTTTAAAGATATCGATCCCGCGGTAAAAGCCGGCGAAATATTTGAAAAATTTTGCGGCGAAAGATGCTATGACGTTATGAATTCCGAATACCGGGCTTTTTCGCGGCTCGAATTTACGCCGGGCGGTGTTGAAATTGAAAAACCTTGAAGGATGCGTGATTGAAAGTTACGCCGCGGCAGGCGCTTCAAAACTTATAACCGGAGCTTTTATAGCCCTCGCGCTTTTCTGCGCCGCCGCGGCTTCGTTTTTATACGGTCAGTTCGAATGCGGCCCGGGAGATGTTTTTAGGGCGCTCGTCTCTTTTGACGATACGGCCGGCGCCGGTTACGTGCTGTGGAACCTCAGGATGCCACGGACTCTCGCCGCCGCTTTCTGCGGCGCGGCGCTCGGTTCGGCCGGAGCGGTCACTCAGAATGTTTTGAAAAACCCTCTGGCCACGCCTTTTACTATAGGAATATCGCAGGGCGCGGCGTTCGGCGCTTCGTTCGCCATAATATTTCTTAAAAATTATTCTTCCGCCTCGCCGTCAGCGGCTTATGCGCAAATGCATCCGTATTCGATAGCTTTTTGCGCGTTCGCGGGCGCTCTTATATCTACCGCTTTCATACTTGCGCTTTCGGGTTTTAAAAATGTAGGCCCTCTCGGGCTGATTCTGGCCGGCGTGGCGCTTAATTCATTGTTCGGAGCGCTTACCATGCTTATGCAGTATTTCGCGACCGATATACAGCTTTCCTCGGCGCTTTTCTGGACCTTCGGCGACGTCGGCAAGGCGGGTTACGGCGAATTGGCAGTAATAGTGACGGTTTTTTCACTGGCGTTCGCTTATTTTATATCTAAAAGCTGGGATTACAACGCCCTCGAATGGGGCGATGAAACCGCCGCCGGGCTGGGAGTGAACGTGAAGCGGCTGCGGATCACGACGATGCTTCTGGCTTCTCTGGTTTCTGCAGCAGTTACAGCGTTTGTCGGCGTTATCGGTTTCGTCGGGCTTATCGCGCCGCATACGGTACGAATATTTGTAGCCGGCGACTACCGCTATTTAACTGCCTATTCGGCTTTGCTGGGCGCGTTCACGCTTCTCGCTTCGGATCTTATAGCGCGTTCCGCGCTCGCTCCGCAGGTGCTGCCGGTGGGGATCGTAACTGCTTTCGCGGGCGCGCCGCTCTTTTTATATATTCTCATAAAAGGCGACAGGGGGATTTGAAATGCTGGTTTTCGAAGGTTTGTTCTTCAGATATTCGCGCCGCGACGTGCTTGAAAATATCACTTTTAGCGCGCAGCCCGGTAAGTTATGCGCGCTTGTCGGCCCTAACGGCTGCGGAAAATCCACTCTTTTAAAATGCGCCGCGGGCGTGCTGGCGCCTCATGCCGGCGCCATCGAATATAACGACCCGGCATCCGGCGTAAAATGCAGGCCGCACGCCGAAGGTTTTACCGCATATATGCCTCAGGCTCAGGCGCCTCCGCCGTGCAGCGTTTTCGATGCGGTGCTCCTGGGCCGCAGGCGGCACATGAACTTTCGCGCCCGTAAAAAAGACCTCGAAAAGACCGAGGAAGCGATTCATCTGGCTTGCATATCCGATATCGCCATGAAACGCTGCGACAATTTAAGCGGAGGAGAGCTGCAGAAGGTGATTCTGGCTCGATCTCTCGCGCAGGAGCCGAAAGTGCTGCTGCTCGACGAGCCCACCAACCATCTCGACCTTAAAAATCAGGTCGAGATGATGAAATTGATAAAAAATATAACGGAAAAATTGAATATAATAACGATAGCGGCCATTCATGATATGAACCTGGCGGTTAAGTACGCCGCGAAATTCGTTATGATCAAAAACGGGAAAATATTTGCGGATTCTAATATATCGGCCGTGACCAAGGAAAATATAGACTCGCTGTATTCGGTGGACTCAAAAATATACGATATCGACGGCGGAAAAATCGTGGTGATAAATTAACCGGTTTAAATTACTTGAGTTTCCACCTTATAACGGCCATTTCCATAGTGGTGGAATGGCCGTATATTCCGTTTTTCTTATTTTGATCCACTATGGCGTAAACTTTTTTTTCGTCAGGCTCGATCCGGCTCATTTTAAGGTGCCATATCAAATCGGCGGCGGCTTCTTCCCGGGTTCCTTCGAAACTCCAGGAATTTTCTATATAATCTATGCGGTGATCTATAGCGAGTTCGTCCAGGGCGGTTTTTACCTCGCCGAGCCCCGGAGGAAGCTTTAATTCTGCGCCGTGAGCGGCGAACGTTTCCTGCAATACGATGTTTTCTCGTTTGCGGCCCCAGGCTATGCAGACCGCCCATTCTCTGGCGCACATATTCATTCTCGCGACGTCTTCCGCCGTGTTTATAGCGCCCGTCATGGCGGCCCAGGCGATATCGAATTTTTTCAGCCATCCGGTTTTTTCTATGCAAGCTTCTTTCCAGTCGAGCGTTTCGGCCGTTACGTTTTTGAAGCCGTATTTGTCGCGGGTGTTTTTAAGCACGCGGACCATGTCTTCGGAAATGTCCACGCCGTGAACGCCGGCGGCTTTCCGCGCCAGGCTGAGCGTGTGGCGCCCGGTGCCGCAGCCTATATCTAAGATATATTTGCCTTTTATGTCGGGGCCCCGGTCGCACGCCGCGCCGATGACTTTTTCTATGAATTTAATATCTTCGGCGTCGTCTTCGTCATAAACCGGAAATGTTTTCGCTTTTTCTTCCCAGAGCTCTTTTGGCGTTTTCATAAGGAGTCCTTTTATTTTATAAAATAAATTTTTATTAGCGCCTGCAGGCGATTCGCGATTCAAAAATTAAGATTTATCATTTTTTATCTTAACATTTTATTTAAGACTTGTCAACGCCAAATCTGCGCAGGTAATCGATTATGCGGGATTGCTCGGCCGAAACCGAAATATTGACAGGATTTCTTTTTGGTAGTATAATTTATAGATATTAACGTTTATTTAACGATTGGAGAAGCTATATGAAAATTCACAAAATTATAAATATATTTTCCGGCTCGCTGCTGTTGGTTATTATAAACCTTGCCTCTATTGGTTTCTGTAATGACGCTCAAAACGTGAGGGCGGCCTATGAACGCTATATAAAAAGTTATGCCGAGTTTAAAGACGCCGCCGCGCGCGGCCTCGACGAACAGCGGCTCAGAATATGCACAAGCCGGTATTTAAAAGATCTCGAAGCGTACCGCAAACTGATCTCGGGCGGCCTTAAACCCGAAAATTCATACGAAGATGTCAAATCGCCGGCGCAGCCCGAAGATTACTCCGGCGCTCAGGTCGCGGAGCCTGAAAACCGGCTTGATATTCAAAGCATAATATCGCAACTGCGCTCGGCTGAAACGCCCGCCCAGAAAGATTCGGCTATAGCCAGGCTCGAAGAGGCCCTCGCTTCCGCGGAGGGCGCCGAAGCCGGCGAGGCGCGTCTTGCCCTGGGTGAGGCTTACATGGCCAGAAAAGAATATGCAAAAGCCGCCGCGGTATTCGATATTTTAATTAAATCGCAGGTCGCTTCCGGCGCCGGAATACAAAAAAAAGCGTCGGCGCTTAAAAAGAAATGCGAATTGAATGACGCTTATTCAAAGGCTTATGCGGCGATGATTCATGCGGAAAACAAGTACGACGGTATCGCCTGGACGAATCCATTCGCCAAATTAGCCGCTAAATTGGCCTGCGCGAAAGCGTCGGCGGAATATAACTTCGCCAGGGCAAGGCTTGCGGCCTCTTCTTTATTCGAAACCGCTTCCGGCGGTTCCGATAATGACGGCCCCGTCATTAATTCGGGCTGCGCTCCTTTAATAACAGGCGCTTTTTTTCAATTTTCGGGCGGGCATAACGATGAAAAAGATTATCCGGTCGAATACTGGAAAAAAGAAATAGCCGCGATGAAAAAAATCGGCATGGATACCGCAATCATACAATTCAATCAATCCGACGGCACGGACCTTTCGCCGGCCACCGAAAGATTTTTAACGGCCGCCGACGCCCTTGAAATGGACGTTTTTGTAGGCACGATGCTCGACGAATCGACGATGTGGTATGTCGGAGCGAAATTCAATCCGTTATGGCTTGAAAAAGAAAGCAAGACTGTCGCCGAATATACGTCACGGCTTGTAAAAAAATTCAAAGGCCATAAGTCTTTCGTCGGCGTTTACATCCCCTACGAAGATAACACTCTAAGCCTTCCGGGCGCCCTCGGCGATTTTTACGCCGCGATAGTCAAGGCCGCCAAAACGGAAAAACCCGAACTTCTGTCGATGATATCGCCTTTCACCTGCATACGGCCGGGGCGCGCAAAATCGCTTCCGGGCGAGGTTCTTAAAAAATATTATAAAACGATGCTTTCAAGAGCTAAAATAGACATTTGCGCATGGCAGGACGGCGTCGGAGGCACGACCGACCAGTTGAAAAAAATAGATGAAGATCTCGGCGCCATCGCTTCGGCCTGCAACGAGATCGGAATTACGGCCTGGGCCAATGCCGAAGTTTTTCACCGCACCACGCCGCTTAACGAAGAGTTCGGCGCCGAAGGCACCGATTTTCAAACGATGAAAGCGCAGATAGATTCTGAGTACAAATACGTCTCAAAGATAATATGCTTCGATTTCAACCATTATTTTTCTCCTAATATCGAAAGCGAATCGGCGAAAAAGCTTTATAACGACTATCTCTGGTATTATCAGAACCGTCAGAGAGCGAAGTAAAGGTTGGTTTGGCGTTGAGGGGCGCAGCTTTTCAATCAAATGGTTTTAAAGCTCAATATGTGCCATGTGACGCACGCCGCTATGACTAATAACGCCAGCTTAACGTAAAATATCTTGATTACAAAAAAAGCCGAATAGCTAATGGTTAGCCATAAAAAAGCCAGCGCCGTGATTTTTGTTTTTAATGCGATCGCGCGCCGTTCGGTATAGTTTTTTATATATTCTCCGAATATCCTGTGCGTCATAAGCCTGTGGTACAGCGAATCCGAACTGCGCACGAAACAGGCCGCCGCCAGAAGCAGAAATGGCGTGGTCGGCAGCAGCGGAAGAAAAATCCCTATAACCGCGAGCGCGGTCGATATTAATCCGGCCGTAATCAGCAGATATTTTTTTATCGGGTAGAGCATCGGTAAATCATTCTGAATTCATAGTTTTTCACGATATAATAAAAAATATAATAACACTTTTAATTTGACTTGTCAATGTAAAATAAAAATGTTATTATGATGAAAGCAATTATTTCTAAAAAGGTTATATTCATGGAGGATATATGGCCGAT